>CAYRVE010000001.1:0-32911 GCA_964427685.1 uncultured Candidatus Saccharibacteria bacterium
GAGACTTGTTGTTTATGAGATAGGCTGTTGAGTAATGATTCAATAGATTGGCGTAAGGTTTTCATGCAGTAGTTCGTCTTTTCAACAATAGTCTCTCTAATGGAGTCAACATCATTAAATACTTTTTTCTTAAATCGTAAACTTTTTGAACAAGTTCGCCTTTTTCCGACAAATTATTAAAAACCATGGCTTTGCCTATTGCGTTTTTCGCTAACAAATAATCAACCGAAGATTTTTTATCATCGTCTAGTGCATTTTTGAAAACAAACTCAGAAAGCGCGTTTATCTCTAAAGCACTGGCATCATTTATTGGATTAAAATCTTTTTTTCCGAACATAATCAACATTTCCTTATAGAACTCAACTTCCATATCGAGTTCCATTATAAAGGAAAAAAGATAGTTTAGATCCTCCGATTCCATGTTCATTTCTGTTCTTCTTTTTGAAGTCCTTTGGCGGTGCTTACGATTTCACGAACAGAAGCATCGTAGATAGGATCTAAATAAAAATCACGAAAGACTTCATTTCGATTGCCATCTTTAAACAAAGCCAGAGAACTAATGAGTTTAAAGGCAATGTCCTTAGGAACAGTCTTTAGAAATCCCATTAAATTCGCTTTTTCTTTTTTAGAGAGATTTTCTTTTGTTTCATCTCGTTTCATGATTTCTTCTCTTACGTTATCACATGTCAAATTGAGACAACTAGCTATGATATCATTACCATCGCTCCATTTCTTGATGAGATCAACCTTTTTACCAGACAAAACTTCATTGGCTGTCAATGGTTTGTCCTGCTCTTTTAAGAATTGTAAATAAGCCACGGTTCTTTCCAGCCCAATAATACCGTGCATTAATTGCTCAAGTAAATGTTGCGGAGTGTTTAGCTTAAATAGTTTATTGAGTCGTGTATATGCCCTACGATCTGGTTTAACAGTCTCTCTGAGACTAAACTCGCTGTGTTTCTGCTCCAACAACTCTGGCTGGTTTTTGATGAACTCGATTAGAGTGTGATCTATGTTTGTTTCCTTGGCATAAGTAATCCATTCGTCAATAGTAGGCTCTAGTTTAATATGAACGAAACGCGCCATCAACGCCGTCTCATTTACATCTGTGGTGAAGTACTCATCTGTAGGAGGATTACCAGCAGCTACTATGTGACAGTTCTTAGGCAATTTCACTGTGTGAAAGGTTTTGTCTAATGCCAAAGAGAACATTCCGTTCAAGATATCGCGTCTAGCCCTATTAAACTCATCTAAAAATATGACGGCTCCTGAATCTGGGTTTTCATTGCAATACTTAATTGTATTGTGTAGCCATTGTGGAATAGCGAAATTCGTGGATTTCGTACCATCTCCGTTGTCAACGAATTCTTGGAGTCCTAGGATATCCCCTAAATCTGATTGAGTACCGAGATAAAACGGGAAGAAATGATAGCCTTTTGCCTCGGCGTATTGTTTCACAATGGTAGATTTACCAATCCCGGCATGTCCCCAAATGAAAGGTGTGAGTTCTGCTTCGAATATGTACTCGAGACTTTCTTTTAGATCTTTGATATTCATATTTCCTCCTAATAGTTTATGTCTAACAATAACATCTCTAGCTTATCGAACTTCGCAATCTCTGTACAGAGATAGGCGTAATAATGTTTCATTTTGATATCATATTCTTCATTAGAGGCAGAGGCAGAGGCAGAGGAGACAGAGGAGACAGAGGAGGCAGCACGGGAGGCAGTATAAGAGGCAGAGGCAGAGGCAACATGGGCAGCATAAGAGGCAGCAGCAGAGGAGGTAGAGTAGGCAGCATAAGAGCCAGCATGGGCAGCATAGGCAGCAACTAATTCCTCATTTGATACGTTTTCTCCGTTTAGCCATCTCTGAACTAAATCGATACAGAATTGGGCGTTTTTCCTATGCTTAGGATCTAGATATTGGAATGAGTCCTTAGCACAATACAATGCAAAAGAGACTTGTTGTTTATGAGATAGGCTGTTGAGTAATGATTCAATAGATTGGCGTAGGTTTTTTGTAGTCATAACACACACCAGGGGGCATAAAAACAAAAAAAGCCCGTGACTACGGCCAAACTGCCTATTATAAAAACTTCAGGATACAAGAGTATTAATATAATTATTGATTGTAATTCCACTATGTCTCCAAATACACAATAACTTATCGGAGGATTATTTTCAAACTTTAATTGATTTTTTGTATTATTTTGATACTTTAAAGTTTTTCTATCTTAGCCAAAGTCTTTTTGAGATCAATATATAGGAACTTGCGATACCCAGTTTCTCTATTCTTGTGCTTATCTGGAGTCTGAGACTGGAGTTTTTGTTTCAAGGACTCGACATATTTTACTAGACTGGCTTTTTTGTCTTGAGCGTTCATTGTGTCTCCTAGGCAGACTTTCCCCATTTTTTGGGCTTTGCTTTAGTTCTTATTTTACCTTTAAGTTGTAAGTATTTACCGTAGGCTTCGGATTTTGGTTGGCTGAATCCAAGACCCTTGCACCAATAGTCGTTTCTAAGTAAGGTTCTGGCTACTCTCCTCCAAGAAGGAGCAAAATGTAGGTTTTCTACGTCTCTATCGACTTCATCTGGAATAACAGAATATCCTCTCTTAGTCCATCCACCAAAGAACCTTTTGATTCTCGCGGTGTAATGATCAGCAGTCTTGCGCGGTAAGCTTTTCAATAAAACTTTCGAGTATTGCTCCCAGGTCATGCCTTCTGGCTTGCTTATCTTTCCTTCGCCTGTCATATTACCACGTTCTTTGGCGTAAACTGCGTAAGAATTAGCTCCTATCACCCTATTTATGAGCTTACTCCATGTATCCGCTTCTAAAATGCTATAAAGCCACAGCCCTCGTCGTTGAGTATCCCCATATGGCTGGCACAGGCGCTGCTCTTTCATAGGAACACCAGCCATTTGCATCTTATCGTATATCTTATTATGGGGTTTATCTAGATATAAGGAATGATATTTCCAAATATCTGAGGCTTTCCAGTCATATATAGGATAGGCATTATAGCTTGTCTTGCCTATTTTAGTAGTCCAAGATGTCCCGTCTATAGTACCTTCTTTTTTAAAGACAGCTACAGTTTTATACCGATTCAGACTCTCATCAGCCCTGATACCAACAATAGCACAGGATTTCTCATTCCCGCCGTACCACTCGCCAAATAAAGGTACGAATTCTTCGAACTCCATTCCTGGAACATAGAAATCATATTGCGATAGATTACTAGCATACTTAGGTTTAGGTCTAACCCA
Organism: uncultured Candidatus Saccharibacteria bacterium; assembly: GCA_964427685.1. Lineage (GTDB taxonomy): Bacteria > Patescibacteriota > Saccharimonadia > Saccharimonadales > UBA4665 > JARIHC01. The sequence continues at coordinate 3,270 of CAYRVE010000001.1, forward strand.
GATATCTTCTTTAGTGGAATCCCAAGCTTTCCATTGTGGTTCATATACGGAAGTGGCATTGCGCAAGGAGATTTCAGCGCATACCCAATGTAAGTCAATGTTATCTTTATACATTTCAACTAACTGTTCAAGATTTGTTATCGTATCTTTATACTGGGCTTCTAAATCTATTATGAGAACGCCAATTCTCCTATTTCTTTTCATAGCTTCGTCCATCACTAAATGAAGTAAAACCGTGCTGTCTTTACCGCCAGACAGAGACACAAAGGGGTGCGGTACTTTATCTAAAATCAGGTTGATTCTATCTTTGGCGGCTTGTAAAACGTTGACATTTAAGGGCTTAATCATAAGTCTCCTAAAACAGGTCAGAGTCTCGGGCGCTAAAGGCTTCCTCTATAGTAACAGGTTTCATATTCCTACCTACTAACCATTTGTTGAGATGCTCTAACGCCAGCATATTAGCTGCTGTCTGCGTCTCAGTAGGAAGTTTAGAGAAACCTCCTCTATAGGCGGATGGAAGTCCTAAGGCAGCACAGGCCGCAGCTTGTCCTATCCAGGCAATTCGGTTCATTGAGGAATTCGTAAGGTTATGCTCACACGAGCTAGGCCATTCTTTGAAAACCTTGGTTATACCAGCGGAGAATCTCTCTTTGTCCGCCAGAAACACTCCGTACTCTTGTTCACACTCTTCTTTGTCTCTACCTTTAATGCCAGGAGCAAAGAATCCTGCTGCTACGGCTTCCCACTTATCAAACGTGTGGAAAATCCTAGATTTATCAGATGTATTTTGGGTTATAGCTGAATAGTCAGCTTCGAACTCTAACTCTGAATCGTTAGATGCTGTATCGCTCTCCCATGCTTGAGAGAACTCAGCGTCGCTGAACAATCCAGAGAGTCCGGAGATTTGACAAAGACGAAGGACTTCATCTTCTTCCATACCTAACTCTTTGCAGATCCTGGCAGTTTTCCAGTTTCTGGCCTTGAGTTCCAGCACGATTTCGCTCATGGCATCGACGGAATGAGTTCCTCGGGCTCGGTTATGGCGGATTGTGGAAGCCATTCGATTCGATTTATTGATTTGCCGGTCTCTCACCGTGGTAACTGGTACGTAGCCATGAAGAGTGTCGGCTACTTTCTGAGATTCCCTAGCTATCTTGCTACGGTGGAAGCCGTCGATGATCTCTCTACTAGAGTCCGTAATCCAAGTCACGATGGGTTGGGTATACCCGTCCTCAGATATGGACGTCTCGAGGAGTTTTAACTCAGTTGGCGCTACAGAGTTAGGATTATATTCATTTTTCTTCACTGTGTCGATAGGCTCCCATAGGACGAGGTCGATAGGACGGTCTTTCATGGGACTATAGTTGTGAAGCAAAGTACGAATTTTGTTAATAGTTTCGATACGTTGAGATGTTGGTAGAGATTCGAGTTGTTGAAATATCTCACTGCAATGATCGATTAGTGTTGGTTTCATGTATCCTCCTATTTGAGACTAACTTATCGGAGGATGCCTGTCAAACTTTAGAAAAAAGCCCTCTTATTAAAGGGCTGATATGATACAATACTCAATAGATCTGGTTTATCTCATTTAACCTTCTGGTTTTTCCCCAACAGTGACGTCAAGGAAACTAATTATTCTCATTAATCCTAATTCTATAAGTTCTTCTTCGCTTTTGCCAAGTACTTTCAATAAAGTGTCTAATCCTGATATACATCGGCGGTTCTTAGTTTTGACTACACACACGAACCGTTCTGTTGAGAACGATCCTTGCGATTTACACCACGATCTTATCTCTTCTATTCTAGCGAGTAGAGGTCTGACCTCCTCACGAAGGTACAGATATTCCTCGATTATACTGTCTATAAGCGGTTCTTCCGCACGGGAAACTCTCATTTTGTTCTCCTATTCACCAGGGTATTCAACACCTCGTATAGTCGTTCCTCGGGAAAGTTCTCTATTGTGAAGGTCTTATCCCCGTGTTTTATAACTAGCGGCGAGTCGACCCGGGTTTTCTTAGGCGGCTCTACTATAGCTACAACAGGTGCTTTGGGGAGTTGTTTTATTGTGCCGGCTGGTAGTTCTCTCAACCTAGTGAACGGTTTAGGTGGATTAAACCGTATCAAAGCTTTGTTCGATACAGAAGCCAGGCCAATACTTTGCAAAGTAACAGTAATGTCTTTCAGCCCTCGAATACGGCCCTTTGAATCTCGCTCTAGTCGTCCCAAACCTACACTAGCCATGAATTCAAGGACCTTTGCGTATTCCTCTTTAGCGAAGTTATAGCCTTCGGCTGCCATGGCTACGACTAGTGTGCTGAGCATGACTTGGCGGCGTGTTCTTTCTCGCATAGACCATGCCAAACAGACGGCAGCGAATGCGGGATTGATTTCAGCCTCTCCTTTAAGTCTGATCGCAAGCTCTTCTGGGCTGAATCGTCGGGTCTGAATCTGTCTTTGTACTTCTGTTTCCATGTTTACTCCTAGTTTAGTAGCATAATCGCTACATAATGCTCTATTACAATTACTGTGCCAAGTCATTAAGCACTATACAAGCTTTGACGCTACGCAACAGACCTTGACGGTGTATCAGAAACATACAATTATGGCAAAAAAGGGAAACAACGTGGATGATGCAGAGCAAACATATAAACTAGATAAGATAGATATTTCTATTAGAAACATTATAAAAGAGTTGAAGGCACTGGAGGAAATGCAAGTCGACTGGCAGAGATTGGAGTTGATGATTAAATTGAGCTGGGCGTTGGTAGAGGTGCTCCAAGAAAAACAAGCCTTAACGCATATAGACTTGGAGCACTGATGTACGACTCAGTGTATTGGATATTCTACGGGTTTTGGATACTAATAATTATAGCTGTGCTATTTGCATTTCTAAATGGAGGAAGAGACTAGCCTCTCATGAAACTCCAGTGTTTTTCTATCATGGAAGCGATTTCATCATAGCATTCCGCATGAAGATGCTTCTTGGCTTTGTGTTTTTCGGCGCGGCGAATGACGCAGTATTCTCTTAGAGAATATAAAAACTTTGAATTGGCGTCATTTGCTGATTTTTTGTAGTCTTCGTAAGATTGTTCGAGTGGATGTCCTGTATTCATTTTGACCTCGGGCCGACTATATTTGAATTTAGCCCCCGTGTCAAATAAAAAGCCTCCTTGGGAGGAGGCTCTTAATTTAATGCTTAAGCTGACAGAGAAACTACACAGTTCCAGCCTGGAGCCGAGCAGATCAAGTTACCATAGTAGCCAATCCTGATCTCAAGAGCATCAGCATTGCCTACGCGCAAGCCTTCCAAGCCTTCCATCCCGTAAGTCAGAATATGTGGAACTTTGCCCAATGAGCGAAGTTTCCAAGTATTCATGGTGAGGAGGTAAGCAGTTTGCGGAGGACACGATCGGTCAGCCAGGATCGTTACACGACCGTAAGCAGACTGGAACGTAATACCTTCGAAAGCGACTTCAACTTCGTCGTGATTTACCTGGACGTACTGGACCTTAGCGCCGAGAGCGTTAACCAACGATGCATAGGACGAGAAGTCCATGATGCAAAGATCAGGTTTGCCGCCTTCACGGTTCAGGAATGCCAATGCGTTGGTGAGACCTTCTTCGATGGTGTAAGAAGCAGCATTGAATCTGCAACCAGCCAAGCGAGTCGGATCAGCCGAACGGTTAACGCCCCAAAACGAGTCAGTCGAACTAGGAGTGGTGACAGGAAGCCAAGCAGCCAAACCGCTCAAAGCCAAGAAGCTCGAAGTAGTAGAAGCGCCACCCGACGGAATATCGCCAGAGACCGAGAGAAAAGCCGAACCACTACCGATTGCCCAGTTACCAGACAAGGAGCTAGCCGAAGCCGTACCGGTGACGATACCGTTGGCACGATCAACTGCAGTAATAAGCACTGTATCAGTTGACGGTGCGCCGCCAGCAGTAGCAGAAGCAACGAGAAGCATTCCAACTTCGAACTGAACGATCTGTTGAGCGTTAGTCAAAGGAAGGACTGTTCCGCCGACGACTGTACTATTCTGAGTCGAAGCAGAGGTCGATGTTCCACGAGTCGCAGTACCGTCTCCGAACAATTCAAAAGCGATGTTGTTCGTAATGTTACGGAAACCGCCGTCCATTTGGAGTTTTGCAGCATCAACGAACGCTCCTGCGTTAGTCTTAGTCTGTTCCATAAGGAGGTTAGTGATCGTAACGAGTTGATAGTCTTCGATTACATACACGAAGTACGAAACGAGGCTCGTCGGTGTCTGTTGGTTCTGCGCATTAGAGAAGCTATGGCTTCGTCCTTGCGGAGCACCGTACTCGAGAGGAACAGGGATGTATTTTCCTGCGAATCCGTCCGGGCTTTCGTTCTTAGGGACGAGAGCAAGGAAGGGGTTTTCCTTATACACGAGATCTTTCATGTACTCTTTATCATCTGTATAGAGTTCTTTTAGTGCCGCGATTTGGTTGGCACTGTTTGCATATGTAGCAGCCATTGCTGTTACCTTTCAAAGTAAGTTAAACTAGCGAACTAGCACCATTGCTAGATGCATCTAGTGGATTTCTCTGCCGATTTCTCGGACTCACGATTAATCCTTGAGGCGTCCTTCCATTGCTGCTATGGCTCGTTCACGATTAGTTAGCTTACGTGTACTGCTAATAGCGTTAGTAAGGGTTTTGGCTTGTCCTTGTTGGTGTGTCTGCTCTTTCGGTTTGGCTGTCTCAGTTGGTTTGGGCTGGCCGGCTTGTTCCAACTGCCGTTTAATTTTTCCAAGTCTAGTTAATTTCATGGCTTCCTCTACGAGGTAATTTTCTACTTCCTGACACGCCTCTTCTACTGGCATGACATAGCCATCTTGCTTATATGTTTCCTCGATAAGCTCTACGACGTCAGAGATAGACTTCGTGGCTTTAATCGTTTCGAACTGAGGGTCCATAGTCACGATTTGGCGAACATCAGTCTCGATTTGCTTTACAGCGGCTTTATAAGCATCCTGCTGTTGTTGGGACTGTTGTTGTTTGCCTTCATCAATTGTGCTCTTTAAACTATTAATCTCTTGTTTCAAGGCATTAATCGTGGCTTCTAGCTGTGGGTTGATACTCGGCTGATTCAGGATTTGCTGTGTGAGTTCATCATAAGAAACACCTGAGTCTGCTAGGATACGAAGGGTGTCTTGTTTGAGTTGGTCTCTAGAAATATAGCCTTCGGAGTATTTCTGTTCTGTAGCCTTAATAGCCTGTTCTTTGGCTTCAAGGGCAGCTTCTCTAGCCTTTATCTGTTGCTCTTGTTGTTGGGCCTTGGCGCGGAGTTGTCGTTCTTGTCTGGCTAGCTGAGCGAATTGGCGCTGAAGTGCTGGATCTTTCTCAGGCTTTACTTCTTTTGGAGTATCTTCAGTTCTAGCTAAAGTGTCTTCAATGGGTTGTTTTTCCTGCGGTTTCACTGCCGAGAGTTCTTCTGGGCTTATATTATTTGGATCTACTGAGTGATTCTCGGGTTGTCTTTGTTGTTCCTTGGGAGCATCGAAGGAGCTTTGTCCTTTGTTGAAGGCTTCTATAGCGGCTGAACGCTTCTGGCCTGAGTTTGTGTTCGTTGGTTGAATGGCTGCTGGACTAGATACTGGTGTGAGTTTCATATTATCCTTTACGGGCTATCTCCGCGTAATTGTTAGGGTTTATTGTATTATCAATTAAGAATTAGACGGGGTTGGAGCGGCTCCTGGAGTATTAGGTACGAGAGGGCTTGTGGGTGTGGGTTGGGGATTAGCTTGCGGCATTCCTTGAGGCATTGGAGGCGGCATAGCGGCTTGTTTAATAGTTTGGACTTGAGAGAAATACTGGCGAAGCATGTCCATTTTATGTTCTTCTAACTTCGCAGAAGAGTAGAGATTTATGTACTGTACTGTGAGCTGTGTAGCTAAGGTAAGATCAGTGAATGGATCTGGTGGTACATATTTACCGTGCTCTATGATATCATCAAGAATTTGGAGGATGCGCTCCTCTCCTGCGTTGGCAAGCTTTTCGACTTGCTCAAGGTCTGGATAATCTAAGAGCCTGCGGCCTTCTTGTAGTGTAATCATTCCGGATTGGACCATCTCCGTGACCTTCGCTAAGCGGCCTGCAGGATCTTTAGGTAAGGAAGACTGGGTGAAGCATTGAACTACGAAATCATCTTCTGTCATCATAGCGGCTTTAGGAAGATCGATTTCCTTAGTGCCGTTTTTGTTAGGGTATACTGTACTATACTTCCCTTGTACTAACGCGATGTCTTTAGCTAAGTCTATGATAAGATAGGTTAAATCAATGAAGAAATTGTCGTAACGTCGTGACAAGGCAGCGAACCTATCAGTTGAGATATCGTCATAGGTGCGAATAGCTTCACCAGAGTCCAACCCTTGTGGTTTCTGAGAGGACGCTTGCAGCGCGGACACACCTGATTGTTGGTATCCATACTGGATAAGTTTATCTCTTTCAGCATATAATTCGGGCGCGTTGCAAGGAGCCACGACATATTCCGGCTTAGTTCCTCTATACTTAATGATGGCGCCGATCTCGTTGTTATGGTGTGCGGAGACGACCTTGCTACCATCTTCTTGGAAGACACGAGGGACTCCTACGAGTTTAATGGCTCTAGAGATAGTGAATAAAATCTGATTTAATTCGATTTGAGTTCCCATGAGTTGCTCTGCTACACCTTGAGCCCAAAAGCCTAAGAGACGAGGAGAGTAATGTAGGAATGCAAAGGGGAATTTATCTTTGGTATAGGGTTCGTCTATGAGATAGCCTGAGGAGCAAGCCATCGTATGTCTGCCATCTGTAGCGTTTTTACCGCTTGGTAAATGCCAGCCCTCTACTACCATTACTAAATCAGACACCTTTTTAGCTGAATCTGATGAGTTATCTGGTGTAGATTCTGCTGCCATTTCAATTTTATCTCGTAATTTCGGGAAGTTAGCTACGAGGACGTCTCTATCTACGAGTTTAAGTCTGTACATCTGCCGAGGTTCGCCGTACATTGCTTCATTTGGATCTATGAGAAGCTCGGTGAGAAGGACACGCTCTAAACCGACCCTATTGTCTGGTGTCTCATATACATGAATTACACCTGTGCCTTCTACAAGGGCGTCTCTCAGAGCAATGGCGCCCTTTTCATAGGCTTTAGTTTGGTAGAATTCTCCAAGAATGAAGTTGTTGAGCTTCTTAGCTAGATTCCTCTGTTTATAATCTCCATTATCTGTAAGAAATACCGGCTGAGGACGACTCTGTGATAAACGGCTAACCAATGTGTCAGTAACTGATTGGATGAGGTTAAAGGTTGGTCTGTCTTGTGGTAGACCGTGATCGTTATCGATTTTAGCGATGTTTGTTCCGGCGAAAGAATATAGACTCTGATTCCCGTATAATCTTGCATAGATAGCTGCTTGTCTGTAGCGGTAGGCCTGCGATTCCTTGAGGTAAGCTGCTGTAGTAAGCATCAATGCTGCGGCTTTATCTGGATTCTTATCTAACCACCATTGTGCAAGTACTGATTCCTGCATATCGGGCTTAGTCTTGAAAGTAACAGAAGATTTCTGTTTGACTTTAGTTACTTTCATTAAACTTCAGCCTTAGATGAGTAATAAAGCATCTGATCTTCGCTGAGTTCATCAGGCATGTCAATAGCCTCTATAACAGCATTAGCCGTATCCTGTACGCTTACCGGTGAATATTTAGGGACAGGTATGGAGGCCTCTGGGAATGCGTCATAATCAATCCTGGAGTGTTTAGCCGTGTGTTTAGGCTGTATATTAAACTCTATGCCATCGATCTTAATAGAGGAGACGCCATGCTTTTGGCATAGCTTCATGACTTTCTCGAGATCTTTAATATCATGTATTGTCAAAGGACGTCCTAGAACTGTCGTTTAGACTTCATTTTCTTTCGGATCGAAGACACCATATCGTGTTTGTTCTCTTCTTGGTCTTCTCTCTCGTCGCCATGTTGGCCTGAGTCCATATTGCTATCTACATCGAGATCAGAATCGTTGTAATTCTCTTTGCGTAGGGCATTCCATGAAGCCTGATCTTCTTCATTGGCATCTTCATCGTGATTGCGAGACATATCGGCTTGGTCAGAGTTATCTGAATCCATTGAACCATGAGATAATATATCACCTGAATCCTCAAGGATTTCGCCACCTTCTGCCATCATTGCTGCCGTATCGAGATCGTGGGCGCCGCTATCGATTTCTGCGTGGAGACGGTCTCTGCGAGACATAATAGCTGCTGCAATTGAGTTGTGATGCTCTTCGTCCATTTCATCTTTTGGAGAGACTTTACCGCCTCGAGCATAGGGCTTCATACCATTGGAGTGTTCGCGTTCCATATCAGAGACAGGAGGTCCTTGTCGGTCTTGGCCTTCCTCGTCGTCATCCATAGCCATAGACATACCTTCGTCTTCTGAAGGCGGTAGGTCTAAGAGGTCATCTTCATATTTGTTCTGAGCTTTATGATCGTAGTCTTGTTGCTCGACTTCACCACCTTTGGTATAAGGCTTGCGATGAGTTGAATGTTCGTCTTGCATATCACGGACTTTTGGTCCTTGACGCTTCGGACCTTCTTCATCGTCATGCATGGGAGGCTGTTCGCCGTAGGGACCTGGTCTTGCTGATTCTTCTAATTGTCCTTCTTCGTTGTATAATCGTGTGCTGAAAGCGTCTGAAGGTACCATTCTAGGACGTTTAATGGGGAGTTTTTTACCTTTTACGTCATTAGCCATGGCTTGCTTCTCTGTTACTCTCGAAGTCCACTCATCGTTTAGTGGGACTTTATCGCCTTTATTGTGCCGGACTTCTTTGGAATCGTTATGTGTATCATCTGGCATTGGACGTTTCTCTGTTTTAGCAGAAATCGATCCGCCTTCAGCCATTTTCTTTTTAGCTTTACGTTGTACGGAATAAGCAATAGCTAAGGCTTGAGGTTTGGGTTTGCCATGCTCCATCTCGGTAGCCATGTTTTTGCTAAATGCTTGTTTTGACTTAGATTTCATTAATGGCATTAGATTATCTCCGGAATAGAGGGAGGGGAGTTGTCGGTAAAAGTCACCATAATGTCAGGAACTTCAGAGACTTGACCGTTAGAAGAAAACTCAAACACCATGATAAGTGACTGATTTCCTAAAGAATCTGTACGGATAAGCCATGCCAACACAAAACCTGATGTATAAGTAGGATTAGCAATAGTACCTGTATTGAAGTTAGCAGGACGACGTATCATTTAGAGATTCCCCATAGTAATAGCGACTGAGGTTTTTACTGCATTGGAAGCGTTGTCATCAGCGGACGTAGAACTCATAGTGATTTTAATGATGTCGCCAGCTATTGCCGCGACCTCTTGAGTAAAACCTTTATCACCAGCAGCTGAAGTATATTTAGTTGTGCTATTAACTTTCAGAAGTGTAATAAGTGCTGATCGACCAAAGAGTGGAGTAGTCTGTGACACCTGCACAACATAGGTGCCAGTAGTCGGAGCGACTACATCTAACTCTGATAGACCTACAGCTGTAAACGTCTGCCGGTAAAGCATTAGTAAGCACCTTCAGAGATGCTAATCGTACATTGTGTGGCATTGAGCTGTTCATCTTGTGCAAGGCTAGAACTCAATGTTACTTTAATAGTATCGCCAGCTGTGGCCTGAACACCGATAAAGAATCCTCTGTCACCTGCATTAGATGTGTATTTAGTAGTGCTGTTGACTTTCACTACAACAACGACTTGACTTGGAATAGGCAGACCTGGTACCGAGCCTGTTCCAATACCGCCGCCGCCAGAACCTGATGCTGCCGTAGGGACTAAATTAGTTGGAAGTTGAAGTGTTCCAGCTACATTGTAGGTATCTGTAGTAGGAACAATAAAATCGAATTCTTGAAGCCCTGTAACAGTGATATTTGATACGTAGTTAGCCAATTAATCCTCCTGGGATTCATATGAATGCGGTTCGATGTGTGGACCTTCTTCATGAGGCTCTTCATCGATTTGTTTCACTGCTTCTTTAAAGCACTCTGCTGCAGCTTTATAGTCTTTAGCTGAGAGATGTTCTGCTAGTCTCTCCATGGAGGACTCTAGGTCTGTAATGTCTTGATTTTCTTGAGGATTTTCATCTGGCTGGCGTTTCTTGATAATAACGCCTACAGCCATACCTTTTTTTGGTTTTAGAAAGGGAAGCACATACACCTCAGCTATTCAGCTAAAATGTATATAATTAGGGCTTTTCTTTGTAATCTATAAGAACTGGGATGTAATTTCCTTGGAATTCATCTCCTTTTCGTATCATTTTAAGAAAAGGATTGTCTTTATAAATTAGGTTTGTAAAAACGTTAGAATCCACGTCATTATAATACTTTTCTATATCTGTTTTATACAGCATTTCTTCTAGTTCAGACAAGTCATTGTTCTCTTTAGCTATTACGTATTCTGGTTTTGTAGGATTACCGTATAGTTCTTTTAACAAGTTTATCGCTGACTTCATTCTCCACCGCTATACCACTTAGCATATTCTGTGGCTTGTTGTGCTCTTTCGAGTTCAGCCTCAAACATACTCTCTGTTTGTTGTTTCGCCCACTCTTCTGTGCCCCACCTAGGCTTATCAGATTCAGGAGGTTTGTAACTAAAAGCATAACTAACTTTAAAGGCGTATAATACTGCATCGATAATATCTGAATGGAATCGGTTACTTACTTTGATTCTCTCTGGAGTTGTTTTATCTCTATCGATCTCTACTAGGAATGTCTCTCTAGCGAAACGAGAGTCTTTTTTGGCTTTAAACATACCTGTGCGAAGGGCATCATCTAATAAAGCATAATTCTCCATTTTACGAGTCTTATCTGCTGCCTCTACTGGAATAAGGAATCTTCGGATCAGTTCCTCTCCAATCTTTTTACCGAGTCCGCCCATATCCATTATCATCTTATTGATCTTGAATTGTTTGTCTATCTCTTTGATTTGATTAGCTAATGTGGTAATATCAGATTTAGCTGTAATTACTTCGTGTACTAGATATGTAGCAGGATCTTGTTCAGACCAAGCCAAGACACTCAATGCATCTGAATCTTCAAAACCTACGTCAATACCCAGTATATAATTATAAGTTACATTAGGCTTTAACATTTGGAAATCATTGAGAGATTCTGTATAATGGAGTAACAAACTATCGCTATCTAATACCCATTCTCCGAAATATTCTCTACGAATACTTGGGCTGTCTGCTGTAACACCTCTACGCTTAAGCTCTCGTTCTAATAGTGTCTGCTGATTTACACCCGACTTAAGAGGCAAATGAGGGTTGTCCCAAAGAGTCCAGCCGTGCTTGCTCCAAGTATCAAGTTCCACCGCGCACTCGTGAAAGAAACCAGCAGGAATAGGCCCTGGAGTACCAATAAGGCAAAGGCTGCCAGCATAATCAATAAGTGCAGGTGCAATAATGTCATCGATGAGTTCTCTAATATATTCCCGAAAAGATTGACATTCATCAATATAACAAAGATTAAGAGCAAGTCCACGAAACTTCTCGATTTCTGAAGCATTCAAACATCCTGATAGGTAAATAGTTGATTCATTTGGAAATATAATGGAGAGTTCTGTTTCATTTTCTTTACCGCCAAGGTCATGCTCGCGGTTAATCCTGCGAAGTTCTTTCCACACGAGTTTTTTAGCAGTATCTCTAGTTAGAGTGATGTAAAGGCTGTTACTACCAGTCTTATTGAGTGCCATATGGATGAGATGAGCAGCACATGCCGTAGTTTTGCCGGACCTTCGGCTACACACGGCTACTTTATACGGTGCAGGATCTTCTACGAAAGCTAATTGTTTGTCGAATAAGAAAGCCGTGACATTAAATTTACGAGAATAGAACCTGTCTAATTCTTTTTTATCTGTCTGCGGCTTAATTATTCGCTTCACTCAGCAAGCACCGTATGTATAAAACCTGTTACTGGTACTAGGAACTGAATGATCTTCTTAGGATTCTTTTGTGCCGGCACTTCTACTAATACCCACGGCTCACAAAGAGTCATTTTAGTGGCCTTTCGAGCCGTATCAGACCAGTTTTGTAGCGTAGGACCGAACTGACCTGTCTCTGGATGATGAATATGCCCATGCATAGTAGCGTAAGAGATTTCTTTACTATCGTATTTAGACATTATGCACTTTCCTGCGGCGTCTCAGTTTTAGTCTCTTCTGTAGCCTTGTTTTTAGCTTCTAAATCGAGTTTAGAGCGTTCCGAAGCCTCGACTTCGACTTCTTGGATACGAGACAAGAAAGAGCGTATATCAGCATCGATACGGTGAATTTGATATCGAGCCGAGCCTATTTTAGCGCAAAGCTGATTATATTCACCGTTGATTTCCGTCATTTCCCTCGGAGGAGTCTTGGTAGTTCCCGCCAACTTCTGCAACATTTTTTTCATTAACAGCTCCTTTTTTAGCTAATTTAGTTAATTTTTTGAATTCTTTGTTTTTCATGATCTTACGTTGTCGTTCTTCATTAGTCTTAAATCTGCCCATATAACCTCAGAATAGTGGATTGAATTTAGCGTTTGGTAACTTATATCGAAGCTCAGACCCTAATTTAGTAAGATGCGCAATGTACTTAGGGTTTTGAGCGATCAATGATTTAGCCACACCTTTACGGCGCCATGCGGCCTTTACAAACACCCAATACAGTGTTTCTTTGTTCTTAGATACAATGCTATAGCCTAGAATTACGTCAGAATCTTCTGGTAGACAAGCTACTACAACCTCTGTATTAGGATCATTTATAAGTGCTTGCACGACATGCTTATATTTATTCATGAAGAGGTCTTTGGGCATTTCACTAAAAAGACTCTCACCATAATAAAGTCCTCTAAGGAATGTAGCTAACACGAAATTCTTATCAGTATCTTTAGCTAATCTCGTATTAAATAAACCTATAAAATCATTTGTCATTTAATTAACTTCTGTTTCATCAGTTCTCTATAATGTACGACAATTCTCTGTATTAAATCCTTAGTATAAGGTCTGCTCTGCCCTGTATATCGGCCATGTTTCGAAGGCCTGTTCATTACTCCCGCATCTTTCAGAAGATTCACTATACTTCTAATACTGATTCCTTCTGAGTGATACGCCCAAATTACTTCATGGACTTTTGAAGGAAATTTATGCATATTCAAGAACTGCGTTGCCAGACTATAATAGTCCAATTTAGCCTGCTGAGGATAAGCTTTAGTCCATTCGCTGTTAAATTTCCAATTTAGACTGCCGCCGCTGAACTGTCTACTATTAGATTCTATGTCATGGAAACCAGAAGCTTTTAACTTATCATACCAAAGCTTTTTGAGTTTCTTGAAATCAGCTTGGCTTGCCATCGGCTACTTTTTGTGCCGATGTATCTTCAACGGTTTTGGTTTGTGCGTCTTGTGCTGTTTTGATGTCCTGGAAAACCTGACTAGCTACTTGATTAGCAGCAGATTTTCGAAGACGTACTACGAAGTAATTCTTTGGAAGAGCGCCTCTATCTGCTGGCGCATGAATTATCATACTAGCAATGGCGAACTCCATTGAAGTCCTATTGGCATACTCTCCCGAGAGAGCAATGACGTCTGTCACAAACTTATCCATTTCGGTCTTGCCTACAGGCAATCGAGTTGGATAATAAGACAAGATTTTCAAAATGAGTCGTTTTATGGTACTTTTTGCAAATTCGAGTAGTTTCAAACTGTTTAACCCCTTGTTATCTCTATAATAACAATTATTCTTTATTTGTCAAGGATTATTTTATACTTCTGAAAGATTTTTACCAACTTTTGGAATGGCTTCTAGCTCTACGCCTTCTAAAACCACCGTGGATTCCATTGCGTCTCTTAATAAAACACTAATGATTTCAGCATCTTGCTCATTGCACTCGACAACAATGCTGTCATGTACTTGACAGACGATTTTAGCCTCTACTCCAGCAGACTTAGCATTATTATGAAATCTTATCATAGCTCTATTGACTATAGAAGCTGCCGTAGATTGAATTCGATGATTCACGGCTAAATTCAATAGTTTACGTGCTTCATACGGTAAATCAGCGTGTTTTTTATTACCATAAAGTTTAGTGATACGCTTGGCTTCTGGTATACGACGAGGTCTGCCAAAGATATTGGTTACTTGTCCAGTTTCTTTAGCTGTCTTATGGCTTTCAAGCATCATTTCAGCTACAGTAGGGAACTTTTCGAAATACGAATCTATATCCGATTGTGTATCTTCTGCTGATTTATTCATTAGAGGTGCTAGTTGGTGTCCAGTAGCTCCGTATGTGGATGCCAGTGCAAATACCTTAGAGTCTTGTCTTAGTTTGGGATGTTGAAGGCCAAAAGCCTTGGGATTTCCTTCTTTAAGCGGCAGACACTCGAGCTTATCGTAAACTTCTCTGCCTACAACTGAATAGAAGTCTTGTCCTTCTTTAAAGCAAGCTAAAAGTCTTTCATCCTTACTAAAATAAGCAAATACTCGAGGTTCGAGTTGCGCATAATCTGCACCGACGAATACTTTGCCTGGTCTCGATACCACACACGCCTTAATTCGTTTGTCATCCCTGGGAAGGTTTTGAAAGTTAGGGTTTCTACTACTGTACCGTCCGCTAGATGTTCCGTGCTGGAGGTAACTTGGTTGTATAGTTCCATATTGGATTCTCTCCTCTATTCCTTCTACGTATGTGTTTAGTAACTTCATTTTTCTTTGGTATTCTAAGAGTCTTTCTATCCATTTGTATTTAGGTGCTAATTTAGTAAGCGTCTTTTTATCGCATGCTATATATACCCAAGGATCGCGGACTTTCTTTCCTTTTATTAACTTGCCATTGACTTTTCCATCTAAAGTATACTTCTCGTCTTTACGTTGAAGGCATTCTGCTATAAATGCAGACTTAGCGGTTTTATAATACGGAATCTGCATATTCATAGATTTACAAGCAGTTTTACCGGCTTTGGTTAGTGTATTGAATTCTAGTTTATACTGTCCAAATAGTAACCAAGAGAGTTGTTGACTAGCTCCTATATTAAATGTATTCTTTTTGTTTGTGCCTGGATATTTGTCTTTGATTTTATCGTGTATTTCTCGATAGATAAAGGCTTTGGCTTCAGCGCACTCGGCTTCCAACGTCTTTTTAAGTGTTGTTAAGGCATTAGTATCTATTTGAAGACCTGTCGTATTCAATTCATATGTAGGTCCTTTAAGCAACGGCATAGATTCATCATCATAAAAGAATGAATCGAGGCATTGTTCGAGGAGTTGTGGAATGAATTCATTGCAAAGTCGAAAGGTCATTAAAGCATCTTTAGCGCCATATTTACCCATTAGGTAAGAATCAGCCTTATACATTTCGTAGCAGTCTTTAGTTAGCTTACCTCCATTGGCTAATACGCTCTCTTTCATTTCCTTGGCTTCATTAGTCTGATCTTCCCCAAACAATGCAGAGGACAGTTCTTTAAGGCCTACACGACGGTTCTCATTGAGTAAATGTGCGAGTATCATTGAGTCTGTGTGAACAGAATCTATTAAATTCACCTTGAAGCAGGTTTCCACTATCATGCAATCGAATGTGGCGTTGTGCATCCAAAGTTTCTTAGTTTTAAGTAATTGAAGCAATTCAATAACGTGCTGTATATATGGCATTTGTATAAGTTGCCCATTTTCCCACTTTTCTAAAATTATATAATAAGCTTTAGACTCTTCTACACACACAGAAACACCGATGATTCTGTCTCTTTTAGTCAAACCAGTAGTCTCTGAATCGAAAGCTACATATTCGAATTGTGCTATATACTGGTATAGTATACTGAACATTTCAATTGTGTCTATAACGATTAGTTCAGGAGTCATTTGATTCCATATAACAGTTTTTCTAGTTCTGATAAATCTGCTAGTGCTAGTAATAAATCATTTTTACGTATAAAAAAAGGTCTAGGTAAATTTGGTTCACGACAACAATATAAATTTTCTTTTTGGTCCCATACATATTTGAACTCAACAATTTTTTGAAGTACTATACAAAATAGTAAGTCTCCTGCTTTAGGCTCTTTCATACTGTACACTTTTGTATGATAGTAATTCTGTTTTTCGATCAGATTTTCTCTTGTTAGTGGCTTTTGGTAGAAAATAATTGAAAGATGTCTCTTGGTCTTGAGTCATGTCTTGCATTCTTTCCGTTATCGGATCAAAAGCCATATAATATGGCACATCTTCTTGAATTACATCTAGTTTACCTTTTTTATGTCGGATTTTGCAATACTTAAAGGCTGTTACTGTAGGACACGCCTCTTCTGAATGACATCGTTTCAAAGGTTGCCAAAGTGTAATAAGATAATCACAATAGCTCTCGAAATACACCGTGCCGTAGGCGGCATCTTTGTTTAGTTCGAGATCTCCTATTCCAGCTTTCTCTCGACTAGATTGGGACTGCATTACTAGAAGCGTGTTAGTCTCAATAGCAAAGGCTTTCATTTCATGACAAATAGTCATGAGATCTTGATTCTCGCCGTCCTTACCTTTTTTCTTCAGTGCTCCAATATGATCTATTACGACACAACCAACTTTTATATTCTTGGCTTCTTGGAATTTCTTGATGTATTCACGTATTTCGCCAAATGAGAGATGTCTAAAGCTGCCATCATCTGCGTAGTTGCTTATGACATGGACTTTTTCATGGAGACTAGTATCTTCTCCACACATAGTCTTCCAGCGTTCCGCTATCTCTCCTGCTGGTTGCTCCAGCGGTATAAAGAAGTGATGATACTCAGGATTATCTTGTACGAACCAGCGAAACATATTTAAAGCGAAGGCGGTCTTACCTACGCCGGAGCCTGCGACTAAACCTATCACCTGGCCTAGTCTAAAGCCATGAACTGTATTATCAATCCTGGGATGGCATCGGAAGGGCTGACCTTTCAAGGTATCAGAAGGTCTTGATAAGATATCTTTTACACTACGGCTTAGTGGTTCTAATTCCTTAGTTTCTGAGAGTTCGTACGTCCATATCTTATCTACTATGTTTTGTGCGTAATTACTACGATGAATAGGCGCTCTTTGGAGGGCTTTGGCTGAGTTCACCAACACGGACAAGGCCTCGTCTTTAGTAAAGCCGTTAGCAAACATGAGATGTCCTAGACGGTAATCAGACTTACTTCTATCGTCTGTTGTGCCAGCCCACAATTCTTTGACTTCCTGATTGCTGTGGATTAGTTCTCCGAATTTCACCGGTATTGAATCGTCGATGTTTACATTTTCTTGATTGATTCCCCAAGTCCTATTATAATGATCTTTACAGTACTTCTCATCTTCTAGTGCAATAGGTGGTAATAGAGCATCTAATTCTTCGCAAGTGTATTGTATGGCATTCTCATACAATTGTATGCATTCAACATACGGTTTTTTCTTAGTATTCATAGTGCCAGGTAGACGCATCAATTGGAATAATTGTCCTACGGCTTCGTCTGTATTAAATAATCGCATTAACCGCCGCTGGAAACGGAGATAACTCATAGCATCTAGATTAGAGACTTTCCAATAGACATGGACACCGTTTCCAGAATCAACTATTCTGGAAGGCGATATTCCTGATACTCCTATGGCCTCAATGAACTCATCTTTGCTCGAATACATTCCAGCCTTGCAGTCATAATCGACAAAAACAGTGGTAAACACATCAATATGAGTGCCATTAAGAGTAACGCCTCTATCGTAATCTTTAGGATGATTTGGCAGGTAATAAACGTTATAGCCTTTATTATTAAGACTGCTGATTTCAGCACCAGAGAATTCTCCCTCTAAGACTTTAGTAACGCCAAGCTCTTCTAACCACTTTGGAGCAATTAAACGGCATAGAGTCATATTCTCCTCAAAAAGCAGGAGGGACGCTACTCCCTCTATTATAGTTATTCTTGCCCTTATTACCTATCGACACGTTTGACCTATGTCTGCGTGTTCCAGTAGCTACGAAATTCTGTATTGCTCTAGGAGCCAGACTCAATACTACAGCCTTCCACGCCTCTGCCCAAAAAACTAAGCCTTTTTACTTCGTTTATTCAACATAGCTTGGACTTCTGCTGCGCGCGCAGCACGAGCCGAGGCTACTGCTCCGGCATCATAGTCCTGATTATCATCGTCTTCATCCGAATCACCAGAATCTTCGTAATCACCGCCAGAGTTATCGCCGTCTGCCTCAAGGGTAGTTCCAAGGCCGGACACATCAACAGTGTTATCACCATCAACTTCGACTTTATATGTATACATCTCGCCGTTGGGTGTAGGTTTAGTGCCGGTGCTAGTAATGCGAACCATTACGCCTGGTGCAGCTTGTGCGAGTTTACGATCCAAATCCGTAGTTCCCCATACGCCGAGATTTCCCTTTGGTGTCTGAAGGAAATGGAGTGTACTATCTCCGCGCTTGCTTTTCACGGTGCGAGAGCCGAGGAAATAGCCTTCTGCTGACTTAGGATAAGGCTTTCCTGTTTCCTTATTTGTTTTACCGATTGCAATCGTTACTTCTGCATCCAAGGATGCCAGTTCTTTAAAGCCCAAGATATTCTCCTTAGTTATTGGTTAGTTATCGAAACGTCGAACTTTCGTATTCAATTCTTCTGTGAGATCTTTCACAGCATTAGCTGCTATAGCAAACTCGTTTAGCTTCAGTACGGCATTGTCGTCAAGCACGTTATTATTGTGCTGAACGCACCATTTCACTGCCTCAGCAAGATCCGTGGCTGAGTTTACATATTTAGCTAGAGTCTTCTGAGTTTGTCTCGTACTCATATCATTCCTTATACTTTTCGTCGGGACCAATAAACACTCTGTCCTTCATCCAACCAGACACATCTGTATCGTCCAGATAAACTAACGGCTTACTCATAATCTGATGTACATACGGCACTAAGTCAAGTGCCTGGATTACATTCCTAGCCCATTCATAACCGCCCCTGCTCCATACGAGGATATAACTACCCCTGTGATGCTCCTCTTTTAGAAGTCTTACCATAGCTTTATTAATTCTCACACGAATGTTCTTACCTGTCAATGGGTCTACTACATCTATTCTCTCTGACGCTGTAATAGTATCGCGCGTATGAATAATCAAGGTCCCATCAACATCCACTGGGCGAATATTTTCTACTTTAGTGACTATCATTTCTTCTCCTGTTTATAGCGGTCATCAAGATCAGGCCGAGTATCTTCAAACTCTAGGATGAAAAACAAACAGCAGCAAGCATGGGCTAAGTGGCTTAATCCAGTCTCTGGATCTTTGTCTTCCCCGCCTATATAAGCGTAGAGGTGTCGGGCCGCAGCAGCTAAGGGGCGGCTCCAAACGAAACCACCGCGCCAGTTATGTGCAGAGTACTTCTTCTTTCCAAATGTCATTACCTGAGCAACTTTTAGAAGTGCCGTATTTGATAGAAGAGACATATCAGGTTTATCCTGATCATGTTTAATTCCTGTCATAGGTTTAGATTCTTCTTTTCTAAACTCGCTGTCTAATTCATGCGCACGGGCCAAATCAGCAGCTGGATTTTTGTATATATTCACTCTTTAAGCCTCCATTGTTTAAATACTCTATCTTGATATCTGCTAGAAGTTAATACTCCAGCATGACCAATATTATAAGCTATCACGCCTTTTGTCAAAGAATTGTAGCGAGTACGTTGATGGCTTAGATATTTACCAGCATAGTAGATGTTATTCTCTGGTCGCATCAAGTCCTCTTCATTACCTTTAAAGCCCATGCCTTTAGCAGTGTCGATTTTAATTTGGCAGATACCAACACTATTGCCTCTACCATCGTCTCTGTGGACGGCATAAATGTTATGATTTGATTCTACATAACACAGCGAACTAAGAAGACCGGGCGGAAGGTTGAGCTGCATAGACACTATTAGGAATAGAGTATGTATGTTCATTCTTATAATATAGCATACTAGAGGCGTCCTGTCCAACGTCCCGACTTATTTAGAACCATCGGCACAATTTGAGGCACTCCATTTATAATTACTGCTATACTTACTATAGGTCGTTTAGGATTGATTTTATTGTACTGCAACGCCAGAGACTTATCATTAGCCAAACATCCTGTATGGAGTCCAAACATTAGGCGTTCCGGAGTACTGATATAATGTATGTCTGCTCGTTCATGGAAATGTCCTTCGACTGTGCTCATACCGTATTGAGATGCCAGTTTACCAGGTGCTGCGGCCTTGCCGTGACAGAAATATACTGGGCCTAACTCTGTTTGTAGGATGAGATCGTCAACCCACTTCCAACCTTTAGGAGCGTCCAAAACCTCATTATAAGATCGAATAGCCTTAGTCGGAATACCGCCCGTCAGTGCTTTTCTAAGGACCATAGATCCGTGGTTCGACTCGATCACGATGCATTTAGGAAAGAGTTTATAAATAGGTTTCAGTGCTTTAATGGCTTTTTCTAGCTCATCTCCTGCTGATTGTAGATCAGGGTTGGACTCATGATAAGACAAAGCATGGAAATCGGCCTCGTCTCCAATACACACTACAGTATCCGGTGTAAACTTAGCTTTACATGCCTTAAGGAAGATTACAGCATCTGGATGTTGATATGGGCAATGCATATCAGAAATTACAAGTATAGAATTAGCCTTCATTTAGCCTCCGGTAAATCGTATTTCAATAAATAATCTAAAATCTTACGCGCGGTTTCGATAGTATGCCTTCCTATGATACGTTTATTGCAATAAAAACACAACAAACCACGAATACGACCGGTTCTATGATTATGGTCACAGGCAAGTCTGTTTTTAAATGCAGACCTAGGTCGTTTACAAACTGCGCATTGGTCTCCATGTTTAGCTATGAGATCATTTCTGATAGCATCTATCTGCTTACGCGTGAAAAGTTTGCTTAGTTTTGGCATATCTGGCTGTTTCCCTTTACTAAGCTCACAGAGTGGCTCGACGGAAACATCGCCTTCAATCCCTCGCTATGCTCTACTACAAACACTGATTCGTGTGTAGTAGCTAAATTGTCCAGTAGTCTGTATGCCTTTGCTTTAAAATTTTCATCTAATCCGTCCAAAGCCTCGTCGTAGAAGATCTGGCTGAAATGTATGCCATTATGATTCTCAACGGATTGCATAACTGCTGTTGCGAAACAGAGCTTAAGTAATTGTCGCTGACCTTTACTTAACTGTGTGAAAGTAGCTAGATTTCCATCTTTATAAATAATTACCTCAAGTTTATCTGCTTCTGTTACTGAGAATTCTACCCTAATCTCTGCATCGAAGTAGTCATTAAGAAGCTTATTAGCTTGCGATTCTAGGTAAGACACGGTGTTAGTTATTAGCGATCCTCTAAATGACTCTATTACATCTTGAAGTACGTCTAGATCGGATAATTTTATTGCTAAATCTATTCTATTAGTTTCTAGAGTTTTCAGTTCTTCTTTTTGTTTAGATATAGCATGTGTATAATCTTTAGCTGCGTTTGTGTGAGGATTTACCTCTTTTAAAGCTTTTTCTAAACTAGCTAAATGCGGGTTTTCTTTATTGTTATGCACATGTTTGTCTTCTTTTAGCTGTGTGCCACATTCATTGCATTTCCCGGTAATTGTGTAGTCTCTAGTTGCTTCAAACTTATCGTAACATGCTTTTATATACTTAATAGTTTTTTCGTGCTCGTTTGTCCAGTTATTTGCTCTAGTACTCTCTTGTTTGTTTATATTTTCAAGAGATTTCACGTTGTACTCAAGAGTAGTTTGTTGACTAACTATCTTATTTAATTCGTCTCTCAATGTTTTATACCGAGGCGAGACATTTAGCTGCAGTTTCTTAGCTAAAGATAGGTCCACTATCTGTTCGCATATCTGACGTCGATTTTTAGCTGTGGTAGTAAAAAACTGGGCTGTCTGCGAGAACTCATGGAAGTACGCCCCTGACAGATATAGCTCGCAGTCCAGCCCTAGGAGGGAATTTATTTGTTTTTGAGTGTCTCCCAAGTCTTTTCCCCTACGAACTTCAGCGTCATTAATACAGAAATAAAGATCATTAGGATTACGACTGCGGGAGATAGTATAACCATTAGCAAGCCTAATAGTGCCAGTAGTAGAGCCTTCGCTGTTCCAAGAACGTATTTCATCGACTTTTCCTCCTTTAGCCGTATGTCCGAATAAAATCCAAGGAATGATATCACATAATGTACTCTTACCGGAGCCTGTCGGACCTTGTATTAGTGTCAGCCCTTGATTCTGGAAATCAAAAGTGAGACCTTTGTAACTACCAAAATTTTGGACATGCGCTGAGATTATTCGCATTCACACTTCTTTTCCCAACTGATGTAACCACCCACCTCTTTATCTGTACTGAACCAGTTTTTGGCGCGTTGGAAATCATAATTTCTAACTTCAAATCCTTTATTTTCTAATTCTTTAATAATTATCTCAGGAAGTTTTTTATAGAAAAATATATAGGTAAAACCTTCTGATGCTCTGTCTTTAATTTCTTTGTAAATAGACTTTGCAACCAGTTTTTGTGCTAGTTTAGCTGTCATACAAAGCCTCTCCATAACGATTTAAGTCTAAGTTTAGTCTCATCTGTAGTAGCTGTCAATGAGTCAATAGTGCTGTCCAGCAATTCTGATTGTGTCTGATTTTTGTGTTCAACTCTATTTACACTGTCTGTTGGTATAAGATCAAGTCTAATATTTCCGAAATAGTGATAGTGCTCTAATACGGCGGCTTTGTTGATAGTCGATAATTGTTCTTTGGTGCCTGAGATCTTAAGCCAGATTAAGTCTTCTTTGACGCCTACCAAGCAACCTTTCCAGTCATTGGCCTGCAGCTCATACACCCTGTGTCGTCGTAGGTTAGTAGGTATGAACTCTAAACTACCATCTGAATGTAGTATCTGAAAACCCTTTTCAGGATCATCGGCTTCGGCGTAATTAAGGGTATAAGGATTGCCTATATAACTAGCCAGTCCTACGTGTCCTTTCCTAAGCCTGCCGCATTTTATGTCTTGACGAGTATGATAATGTCCGCTTATTATGCGGAGATTCTCTAGATATTCTCCGCTAATAGCTGACTTATCTTGGATGTATTCTCCTGATTTAGATCCTGAAATACCTTGATGCATAATTATTGTGCTACCTTCAGGCAGCTTACTAATATAAACTATTAAGTTTTCTGGGCTGTGCTGATAAGGAATAGCATATAAAGTCAATTCTGAGATAAAAAAAGGCTCTTCTATAACTGCTGCCGGTACTTCTAGAAATTTAATAGCACTATCTTTTGATTTTTCGTTTAGCGAATCATGATTTCCTCGCAATACGTAACAAAATACACCTAACTTATCTGCATATTGAAATGTATCAATCATAGCATTTACACACTCGCCACGAAGGTTAGCCTTAGTATCGTGTAGGTCTCCTGCTACTATAAGCGGTATACTGAGACTATTAGCCTTGTCTATAGCCATTCGCATCGAAGCATCTGCCAAAGGCAATGTCTGTAGATTATAGTGTACATCTGAGATTAATACAGCAGTAGGTCTACAGCTCATAGCCCTTCCAAACAAGTATTATATGATCAAACGGATTAGTAGGAAATCTTATAATGCAGTCTAAATCATCTAATATATGATATTCAAACAATTCATTATCGAAATGCTTTGAAACGATATTTGTTGTATTAAACTTGTATAAGGAGTTTAGCGCAGAAACCGATCCATATACTTTATAATGATCATTCGGCATCAGACTGTTCGCTTGAGGGAACGGCTCCTGATGCTGTGATTTCAAAGTCAAGTTGATGCAATGAGGTTTCGGACTGGGAAAGATGGTTTTTGGATACAGTCGCCCTGGAAAGGATGCCATACTTAACCTTATTTCCTTTCACTACTTTTGTCAATGTCTTCAATCTCTTCAACTGAATAATAAGAGAAGAGTGGAACTCGATCTTTTTACCGCCAGACTCTTTGTCGCCGTGCTGCATGAAGCCGATTTTAGCATACACCTGATTGGCCAATACTACTGCTATAGAATCCGGGTATTTGTTGATAAGAGACACCAGCATTTTCATTACCTGCCCGTTCTCTTTGGCATCTTGTCCGGGCTGTCCGTGTTTCTCGCTGTCGAGTTCTCGTTCGGCGTGGCTTCTCGACTGACTACCACCTACACTGTCCCAGGCCAGTAGGATCTTTACGTCTGGATATTTATCTTTAGCTGCTATAATGAGTTTTCGGACTTTCTCGCCACCTTGGAGTATTTCATTCGTTTTCACCACGGCTAGATTTTTAGACTCGCCTTTGAAATGAGCGTCGTACCGTTTAGAATCGAATTTATCCTCTGAATCCCACAGAATAACGAAATGATTTGAGTTCTGTGCCGAAGCCATGATTTGGCCCGTCAGAGTTGACTTCCCGGTGTCGGGATTGCCAGACCATTGGACAATCTTATTGTAAGGAACGCAGGGGAGACCTACTAGCTCGGTGAGAGGGTGCCCGGGAGGGACAGGCACGCCGTCGGTCTCTGTAAAGGATTGGCGGATGGCATCTCCAGTAGTTATCATCCCCTGCGCTTTCTTATCTTTAGAATACAGCTTTTGGACTTCTTTTACAATACTATTCACATCGAATTTAATTGCCACAATTCTACCATTTCCAAGAGAGTGGTATGAACCTAACTATGCTGTTTGTATACTCTTTTAGATTAATCATTCGTTCCAGGCTAGTCATACTAAGAATATACTCTCTATGCTCTAAAGTACAGAAATTACAAAATAGTTTACTTTCGGTTCTAGACATTCCCATTTCTTCTTGAAGAATTTTTCGTACTTTACGTTTATTCTTAGTAATACTCACTCGAACCGACCTTTACTCACACCACGATAATGGATATGAGCATTTTGGAATATCTGATAATACCGTTCGAGCTCATTCCTGTCGACTTCAGCCCTATCAAAGGCTTCTTGTTCGTCTTGTACGATTTTGTCAGCATTGATCATCGACTCAATTTGAGTTTCTGTTGGCTTCTTATCGGCTTTCTGCACGATATCGAGATAGATGGCTGAGCGGACTGCTTTTACACCAGATTTGCGGAGACGAGAGTCGAGATCAGCTTTTTTCAATTCTGTTGATACTTGGAGCTGAGCGTACAAGAACTCCCCTGCGAGTCTCTCGGCATCTTCAAGAGTTACGCCCTGCTCGTATGAGTTTTGGATCTTAGTTTCAAGTTGTTTACAGAGTTCTTGGAATTTCATTTTAAAACCTCCGACATAATATAGCCTAAAATAAAAGCTGCAATAGGCGCTGCAAATATTGCTACATATATTTCCATTAAAAGTCCAATCCTATACTAACACCTACAACGCCATTCATCAAGCCAAAAGCACCCACAGTAACAGGTCCGATAAATTCTTTACTCACAGACAATCCGTAAGTTGGCACCAGCAGGCCTCGAGAAAAGTCATTGGCTCCAAGCACTGAGATATTGATCTTAGATCCAGGTTTGGAAGTCGACTCTGTCATCATTTTACTGTCCATGCTTTCCGTTGCTTTTTCATTCTGGACCTGATCAATAACCGTTGTCGTTGTGTCTGTCCCGTCGGGTTTCTTTGATTCTGTAATTGTTGTCTTAGTGTGAGTATTTATTGTCTCTTGAGTCTTGCTTTCTGTAACAGATTTAGAGGTTGAGGAAGTATCCACATTATTACTGGAACTCCAACGACCAACAGCAAAAGAAGTAACAACACAAAGTACTCCTATTAAGACTTTAGTTCTAGTAGTAATTTCGAAGTTCATAAAGGTCCTAAATAAACGCAATCACTTCTACGGTTATAAGAATAAGTACCTAACCAATCACCATAGTCAGTAGGCTGATTGTGTGTGCTTTCAAAAATTCTATTCAATTTTCGATTATACCATATAAAAATCATTCCAACACCTTGTCGATAATACCTAGTTCAAGACATTCCTGGGCAGTTAAATACGTCTCATTCTTATGCAATGAAGCCCAAACAGATTCATTAGTTGTAGTTACGCTAGCCAAGAGTTTACACCACTGGTCCTCCATCCTCCGAGAATGGGCAGCATCTTTTTCGACTTGACTTACAGTCATATTCGTGTCTACTGTCGTGGAATCCTCGTGAACCATAAGCCAAGACGACGAAGACATAACACGTGTGTCGCCAGCAGATAAGATCAGTACGGCAGCACTAGCCACATACCCATAAGCAGTGATACTAATCATACACGGAGAAGATCTAATCCTATCGAAAAAAGCCAATGCAGCATAAGCTTCTCCTCCTTCAGAGGTTAAATCAATGTATATATGAGAATATGGGTCTTGCTCGAGCCGAGAGAGTCTCCTATTGAATTTGACGAAAGCCTCGTCATTTATCTCTCCAGTAATGTAAATCTTACGAGATAGATCCATGTAACCTCCTCAAATAGATTATAATAAGAGTTACTAAAAATCAAGAGAAATCTTCGGTAAGCATAGTCTTAATTTTCTGGATAAGCCATGGCTTAAGCCTTATACTTAAGACTAGGACTTAAGCTTAATACAATAGCTGTTAATATATTAGTTATTGTGACGCCCGAAGGTCAGCTAAATTATAACATGAAAATAGCTAAATGTCAATATAAATAATAATTGCAGCTAATAGGAGATTTTTATAGTAAACTATATTTAAATGCTATATCCTATTTTTATAGGAGGTTTTATGAATAAAATTACTATAGGAGATAGAGTTTTGCTTAAACAGCCGCTTAAAAGCATGAAGCGAACAGAAGGAGTTGTGTTAAGCGCTCCTAATAAATCTGATGGCTTTTACTATGTAAAAATCAAACATCAGACTTGGTCTTTTCCAAAAGATGCACTTTTAAAGGTTTCTGCCTAATATGGATAAAATCGTTATTATATCTATTAGAATCGTTAATGAGCCTATAGAGGCTCTAGAATCAACGCAAATCAAGGAGGCCTTATCATGACACCCAAATTCAATAAAAACGAAATTTACATGGTTATAGTGTTCTCAATAGTCACTATAATCTATCTAGCATTTTTCATGAGTTGTTTGGGTTGTAGTAGCAACCAGCCCAATCCTTACCAGCAAGTCATAATGCCAACTATTACACCGTTAATAGCCGGTTCTAGATCGGATTGTGTTTTTGGAGGCGTAGACATTAGTTGGAACGGGACTCATACTGAGATTTGTAATGGATCTAATGGTGCACAAGGACCCCAAGGCGAAACAGGTGCTGCGGGTCCGCAAGGACCTCAGGGAACGTCGGGAAATCCTGGAACAACAATAGCTATTATAACCTTTTGTCAGGGCGTAACTCCTCAATATCCTGGAATATTTCCAGAAGTAGGATTTTGTATTAATGGAAATATATACGCCGTATACTCTGCTAATGATGGATTTTTAGCGGAAATAGAACCTGGAGTATATCAGTCTGACGCTATTAGTTCGGTGTGCACATTTAGAGTCTTACCTAATTGTCAGGTCACGCAGTGATTAAACTAGAAATAGGTAATAGTTATAGCAAGATAACAGGCCTCTCAGCCAAACAAGAAAAAGAGTTGAGAGAGGCCTTGAGTTACATAGTAGGCGGCTCTTCAGCTTACTATAGCGGGTTTGGAGTCCGCAAGAAGTCTTTGTTGAATAAAAAAGGTGAGTTTCCTTCAGGGTTATTGTGGCGTACAGAGGTTTGGCTTAAAAATCAAAAAATTAATTGGTGCAGAATAGAAAAAAGGCAGAATAGACCTCTAACCATACCTAGAAGATTAGTAGGTTTAGAAGTAACTCCATACAAAGATCAGTTAGAGGCAGTTAAAAAAGCAGAATTATATGGGCATGGAACGATAAGCATGCCTACAGGCACCGGAAAGTCTCTTGTAATAGCGCTAATAGCTGCAAGGTTAAATGTAAAGACCTTAGTAATAGTACCCAGCATAGAGATCAAGAAGCAACTATCTGAAAGTATCTCAGACGCTTTAGGGCCTAGCCATAAAGTCACTGTAGAAAATATTGACTCTCGCCGCCTAAACAAACTAACAGACTTCGATTGTCTCATTATAGACGAAGCTCACCATTCTGCCGCAAAGACTTATCAAAAATTGAATAAGACAGCCTGGACAGGCATCTATTATCGATTTTTTATGACAGCCACTCCGTTTCGTAATGATACAGAAGAAACACTGCTATTTGAAGCCATAGCCGGACAAGTCATTTACAAACTAGACTACAAAACTGCCGTAAAAAACAAATACATAGTTCCTATAGAGGCGTTTTACATAGACTTACCTAAACATAAAAATGATTATTACGCTTGGCAAGAAGTCTATAAGAATTTGATAGTAAATAATGTACATAGAAACTCCATTATTTTTAGTCTCTTATTTTCTCTTTACGAGGCCGATAAGTCTACTCTTTGCCTCGTTAAAGAAGTCCAGCACGGCAAAAACATTAATTATCCAGTATTTGTACACGGAGAAGACGACGAAACTCGTTTCCTTATCAATAAGTTTAATAATAGAGAAATCAAAGGGCTGGTAGCCACTTCAGGTATGATGGGGGAAGGTGTCGATACTAAACCATGTGAATACGTAATTATAGCTGGTTTAGGTAAAGCTAAAAGTCAGTTCATGCAGGCCGTCGGTAGAGCAGTTAGAAACTACCCAGGAAAAGAATCGGCTAAGATCATAATTTTTAGAGACACCAGTCATAAGTTCACTTTGAGACACTTCAACGCTCAAAAAAAGATTTTGAAAGAAGAATATGGTGTGGTAGTATCAAAACTGGAGATTATATGAATAAAACAACACTCCCCGAGCGTTTGAAGCGGCTGATTGAGTTTAAAAAACCATTCAGATCTGGAGCTACTATAAAGGGAGATCCATTCCCTTTAGTTTCTGGTGCTGCCAGAGATGAAAACGCCCGCCTTCGCCCACTATTGCTGAAGCTGGTGGATTGTGTGGAGGCGTTGGAATGGACTACTCGACGGCTTGCTAAATATGAATGCGTCCCTGACAACGATAGCTATCCAGTGATCGATGCGAAAAAAGCCCTCGCTTCACTAATGGCGGAGATTGCGAAAATGGAGAGTGGGGAATGAGACGATTCTTCGTATTTCTTATATGCAATCCCATCACGGTCTTAGGGTTTGTCGGAATTCTTTGTTTCTGCGCATTGCTCGTAACTTGCACGGTTGAGACGGTTCACGAAAGTTATGTCAAAATAACCAAGGACCCCAAATGACCAAAGATGAAATGGAGAGTGGGGAATGACCTTGCCAGAAATATACAAAAGTTTGATCTGTTTTTTCCGTGGTCACAGATACTCCGACTGGGCTTATGATACTCAGAATTATTGCAAATGTTGCGGGAGACGCAAATGACCGACGACACAAAGAAGCCGACAGTAACCATCTCACTGATTGAGTTAGCCCGAAAGACAAGTGTCTGGAGTGATTGCTATGATATTTGCTGTCAAATGCACTCCGCCTACCAAAAACTAGAGCAGGAACTCAAGGAGATGCACTTCGCCTATGCGAAAGCTAAAACAGAATTGTATGAAGCGAAGGCTGAGATTGAGCGGCTATCTGTCAAACTGCATGAAGCGAATATGTCAA
>CAYRVE010000002.1:0-12855 GCA_964427685.1 uncultured Candidatus Saccharibacteria bacterium
TCAGGATA
This sequence comes from uncultured Candidatus Saccharibacteria bacterium, assembly GCA_964427685.1. Lineage (GTDB taxonomy): Bacteria > Patescibacteriota > Saccharimonadia > Saccharimonadales > UBA4665 > JARIHC01. The sequence goes on from CAYRVE010000002.1 coordinate 9, forward strand.
TTCCCAGGCTAGGCGTTGGAAGAGGGCTTTTTGTTCGTTATCTTCGTGATGGATCATTTACATTCCTCTAAAACGTCTAAAAGCTCATTAGTTACATATGGAAGTTCTACATGATATCTTGAGCTTCCTAGGCTGATTGTGAAATCATTAATTCCCAGAGGTTTATTGTCATTAGGCATAATAATTATTCTAATTTCCCTGTCAGTTTTATTTTCATAAATAAAATGATTTTCAATTATTTCTCTACTAACCTTTTCTTCGTGTTGATTCATTTATTCAATAACTCCAATATCTGGTTGTATCTTGTGTCACGTTCTTCTTGAGTAGAAAACTCTTCAAATAAACTTCCCATTTCGTCTTGCATAATATGGTATTCAATACCATAAGTATGCCCTGAGCCACAGCGAGTAATTTTAACTAGGAAATTTGAGTTTAAATCAACAATCATAATGCCGGGAAGTGCTTTTGCATTTATTGTGATAAACATATTAATAATCCTCAGTTAATTCATTATTTTCATATATATTCCCCAAAATAGTAAATGATTGTACAAATCCACTACAAGGATTATCTCTCAAAAAATCTATTACCGACTTTACCAAATAAGGTTTTTTTGTCCCAAAAGTGATATCTTTAATCTCCACAACATCACCCTCAAATATCTCTTGGCCCATAGAGTCAAATAATCCGGTAGATTGCATAGGAATGTTATTCTCGGAATGGTAAATTCCCCCCATAATTCCCCCCTTGGAAGACATTGAAAAAAAATTAAAACAGGAAAAATCATCATAAAATCTTTTATTTTTCGAATTCCATACTCTAAATCCTAACATATTAATAATCCTCAGGTAATTCCCTGGTTATCTCAGAAATAGCACTGTTGATATACTCAACTAATGCATACATTTTATCATCCATATCAAACTTTGTTACATGATGCCTTCCATCATTATAGATATCACGCATAACAGATTTAATTTCCCATATTGCATGCATGTAATCACGCCAATGAATGATGTTTTGTAAGTCTTTAATAGACATGTCATCGCTGGTGCTGAATTTAAGTTCAATCATTGTATTTCTCCCAATGCATGTTTAACTATACCAATAACCATATTTTTTGCACCCTGATAAGATGCGCCATAACCCATGTCATAACTTTGAGCAATTAGATCTAGAATAATAAGTGCTGAATTTTCGTGCTCTAAAATCTCTTTAAAAATGCATGCGTCATTATTCTTAAATAATTTAACATTTATTAGACCGTCTTCACGCAAAATCTCTATAGTAAATTTATCCTTCATTTGTTTGTTCCTTTTTAGACGCCAACCATCTATCAATATCCTCTCTTTGCCATGCCACAACCTTGTAAGACAACTTTAAAGGCTGCGGAAATTCATTAGCAGCAACCATTTTAAATACACTGGAACGACATAGAGTAGTGTAATCACACACGTCTTGTATTCTCATCATCTTCATCAATCACCCCTTAGTATTTTATTAATATCTTCCTGCGTTATATTACGCTGCTCATAAAGAAGACGTTCTCGCAATTCATTGGCCTTCTTCTTAAGTTCACGTTCTTTTGAGTCTTGATGCTCTAGATTACTCAAATATATACCAAGACTTCTTTCTGATAACTTTTTAGGTGTAAACATGATAACCTCAGTGTGTAACAATTAATTTAGCATCAAATAAATGCTTTATCCTATCATGACTTTCTGTATAGAACTTATACGCCAATCCCTCTAGATAGGGCATTGCAGTGCCATTTTCCTTAAGATAGTTAAATGTTTCTATTTGTAGATTTAAAGCCATATGAACGAGAATGCTAGCAAATAAGTCTACATTAATAGGTTCTTTTGATACTTCTTCCATTCTATTTTCAATAAGCTTATGAATATCTCTATATAAATCACCAAGTATGACATTTTTTTCTTCGTCTGTTCTGTCTACAAAGTTAACAAATGTCTCAATTACTTCTATTTTATTATCAGTCATGTTATTTATCCTTTAATATTTTATTGAGTTTAGTAACCGTTTTAGCATATGCAGAATGTAGGCCATAATGCATTAATGCGCTATTGCTGCCTTCTTCAGCAAGTTCTTGATGAATACTGTAATGCGTATCACGCAAGACACTGAGTTCTTCTACGAGCTCTTTTAGGGAGGATTGAAGGTTCATTCTGAATCCTTAATTAAATCTTCTTTCATATCCTTAAGTTTTAATTTAAGAATATCCATGGCATCATTATAAATTTCTGATTTCTGGACACCTTGAAAAGCATCTTCAGCAATAGAAGCGCCTAGCATTAAATATACAGTAGCAGAAGATGGAAAAATTACAGCAGAAATAATTAAAAATATTATTGATTTTTTCGCAATAGATATTTTTTTGTTTAAGGATTTTTTCTCATCTTCATGATTAAAGCCATTTAATAATGCAAACGTGAATACTATGATGGTGAATAAAAATAAGGATATAACAATGAATGCCATGATCATTTTATCAGAGAATTCTGCAAAATATATAATTAGTGGTAGGTTCATTATTCTTTATTCCGATCATATTAATATATTAACAATAAATAAACATATTATAGAGAAACATACCAACATAATTGGGATAAATATCCAAGGAAATATATTGTAATGTTTTGTCATTTCTATGTCTCGCTCACATTGGGCTTTCAATAATTCTATTTTGAATTCTAATAGTTCTTTATTCATTTGTTTTACTAGCATTGTTATTTTCCTTTTTACTAATCTTAATAATTAATTTATCTAATTCCGTAAGTGCGTACATAGCGCCCTTTGAAAAGTCATCTTGAACCCAAAGATTGTCTATATCTTCTTTATGCTGCTTGATAAATGCTTTTATTTGTTTGATCTGTTCCATATCAATCTTTATCAACCCCATGTAATTCATTAAACATTTGTGAAAAGCATTCACCGTCTACATAATTCTTGTATTGCTCTTCGTATATCTCTTCAAACGAATCGAATAGTTCTTGCATAACTTCTTGACATGTAATCATTGTTTACTCTCCTTAAAGTTTAGAAAATCTATAACTGCTATTATCCCTGCGCATCCCATGCCAGCCCAGATTAACCATTTAGGGCCAGCAGCACCCAGGAATAATCCGGTAAACATAAAGGAAATAGATAGCAGCATTAACGTGTACATGATGATTGATTTCATTGTTTACCTCTATTTATACTTAGCTATTCGAATATTATGGTCAACTCCAAGCCAGGGACTATGTTCCTCTCTGTTGCCTAAGCGTTCTTTTTGCTTGATATTTTTAATGCCAAGTTCTTCACGGATAAGTTTCTCTATCCAGGCATGGTAGCCATCATATACGGATGATTCTTTAATGGTCATGTCGTCTCCTAAGTGTTGTTGGTTATTAAAATAATATGTCTAAAAAATGTATCGCTATGAAAATTAGTAAAACTATACATGCTCCCATAATGGTATAAAATATAGTCTTAATGATACATTCCATTCCCCCTAAGTCCATTTCATATCCTATTTAAGTATTATTTATAGATTAATCAGATAGTCTTTCTAAAATATCTATGCCAATGCTCGTATTAATGAAGCGGCATAGTATTGATCATCTTCAAAGAATGATACCTTGCTCGCCTCAATATAGTCGGCCATCATGTCGGAATTATTTACAGCTTTAGCGAATATCTTAAGTAAATTTTGACCGCAGTTATTTTCATATATCCAAACCCTATTCTGTCCATGAATGTCTTTGCCGAAACTATATTTAACACTAGCTTTGATGCCTGTTTCCGTGTCAATCACATTGCGTTTGTTAAATTTAATCATTCTTATATCTCCTAAGTGTTATTTATATTTACTGCTCCAATGTTTATAAGTATAGAATGAGTCCATATGAGTGTCAAGAGGTTTATTATGATTTATTGTAGTTTATTTTAAAATAACTATTGACTCCTTTTAAGATACCTATACAATACTAAGTATATTACCCAATGTTAGTTAATTAGTTAGGAAGAGAAATAACAATGTTTAGGTGACAACATGATGTTTATTGGCTAATATATCAAAGGAGATAGGGGGAGTTAGTGACATTTTGTATAGATGATAGTGCACCCACGGGTAAAAAAGGATTGCCTTTGAAGGCAGATGGGACGGTCTGGAATACGAATACGCAGTATCAAGGGATCCAAGATTGTGAAACTGTCGTATACTTGGGTGAGCAGGGAGCGTCATTAGCAGAAATGTGTGTGGCATTAGGGGTGGGTAAACCTACTGTAGCTAGATGGGCACAGAATTTCCCTGAGTTTTGCGAAGCATTAGAGTATGCTCGCGTGTTAGCCGAAAGTTGGTGGCGTCGTAAAGGACAACAGAATTTAGAATGTATGAAGCCTAATGGCGAGAAAGTGTTTAGATCTGAAATATGGAAAGGCACTTTGGAACATGAGTTTGGTGCTCGCAGCAAAGCCGCTGATGTTGTTGTCCAAGTTGATAAAGACACGAGCATGGAAGAGGTTAGAGCTTTAGTTAACAAATTTAGACAAGAGGATATATAGATGCCGCTCAAGAAAGGTAAATCTGATAAAGTCATGTCAGAGAATATCAAAACAGAAATGAAAGCTGGTAAACCACAAAAACAGGCTATAGCTATTGCTTATTCTGAAGCCGGTAAAGGCAAGAAGAAGAAAAAGAAATAATCATACACCCACAATGGAGACAATCCAATGCAAGAGAAAATGAAGAAGGCAAAGAAGCTAAAAGAGATGAAAGAAAAAAAGGGCATGTCTGGTGCTCCCGCTCCCTCAGGTGGTGGCATGGGCGGCATGAAAAGTAAAATGAAGAAAGGATATTAATATGAGTCATTACAAAGATGGTATGTGCTATCCTAATGGTGCAATGGGTATGTCTGAACATCCTGCCGGACTAGCCAAAGTTGGCCTGACTGGTGGTCAAAAGAAAACCAGTCAAATGTCACACGAAGCTATGCTGCCTAAAGGTGAGATTGCTAAAGCAAGTGCTCATCACAGTCATAGGTCTAAAAGCTAAAGGCTTTACGTGGATGAATTCAAAGAGCTGGTAGACAATAACTATACTAAAGCAAAGCTACTCGGTAGCTTTCTTATGTTTGCTCGCGTCTTCTATGAGCTTAAGACAGGTCGTGAATTCATTATCTCTAAACCCATGGGACGTGAACCACATGTCATCACCATCGCAAGAGAACTCAAAGCAGTCTTTAATCTCCAGACACAACGTCTACTTATCAATGTCCCACCAGGTCATCACAAAAGCACTCTTGTCTGCTTATGGATTGCTTGGTGTTACGCTAACTATCCTGACTGTAATTTTCTTTATATAAGCATCTCATACGAGCTAGCCGAGAAGCATACATCGTTTATTAAAGAGGTAATGGAAATGCCACTATATAAGGAGTTGTTTGGCGTGCATCTACGTGGCGACAGTAAAGCTAAAGGCAAGTTCAAGACTGAAGCCGGAGGAACTTGTGCCGCATTTGGTGCTAAGGGTGCTGTAGTTGGTAATGATGGCGGGTTGCCTAACTTAGATAGATTTAGTGGTGCTATCGTGATGGATGACATGCATAACCCAGATGAGACATTTAGTGACACCATGCGTGAGGCTGTGATTACTAACTTCAAGTCTACTATTGAACAGCGTGCGCGTGGTATTAATGTGCCATTTTTGTTTATAGGCCAACGCTTACATGAGGCAGACTTGCCAGCATTCTTTATAGACAGAAGAGATGGTTACGAATGGAAGCACGTGATACTTACATCATTAGATGCGCATGACAATGTGCTTTATCCTGAGGCCTTTCCAAAGGAGATGTTGTTGCTGAAGAGGGAGCACGATCCATATAACTTTTGGGCACAGCATATGCAGCTCCCTCAGCCTGCTGGTGGTGGCATATTCAAGACAGCAGACTTTATAAGCATGCCTTTAGAGCCAGAGATGATTGCGTCTTTCTTGACAATAGACACGGCCGAGACGGCTGACTCGTGGAACGACAGTACAGCGATGTCATTCTTTGGCATCTATAAGATATCATTCCGCGGTATAGACTCTGGGCTTTATGGATTGCATTGGCTTGATTGTAGAGAGGTGAGATTAGAGCCCCGCGACCTAGAAACAGAGTTCTTTGACTTCTATACTAATTGTATGCGCTTTAGAGTAAAGCCTACTTATACGTGTATCGAAAAGAAATCAGTGGGTGTGACTATGTGTTCTACGCTCAAGAATATTCCTGGTGTGCGTGTGATAGAGATAGATAGGAATTCAACGCATGGTAATAAAACTAAGCGATACTATGAGATTCAACCATTCGTTGCAAGACATCAGGTTACATTCACGCAAGGAGCTAAGCACGCTGATATGTGCATTAAGCACATGGGCAAGATAACGGGAAACATGAGTCATGCACATGATGATATAGCTGATACTTTAGAGATGGCTGTGCGTAGTGCTTTGATAGAGGGAACAGTGATGCCGCATACTGACGAACACTCTACAGTTTTAGATGCGTTCCAGAGGGATTTAAATAAACGAAGTGAAATTAGACATAGGATTTACAGATGATAATTCCAGAAACTCCAGATAAATTACACAAACTTAAGAAGGCTGTGGAGAATAGCTCTCAAGGCTTTAAGAAGAACTACGAGAACTTCACCAAGTCACAGAAGTTCGTGTTTGTTACCTCTATGGATGAGAATAGCGAGTCTGTTAACGAGGAACTTAATCGACCTAGCTTGGAATTTAACGTCATAGAAGCTGTTATTAGCCGATTTTGCGGGGAGTTCGCGAAAAATGAGCCAGGTATCATGATCTCAGCCTCTGATGATTTCCAATCCCACAATCCTCAGCAAGCAGGCCAAGAAGAGATAGACTTGGGCTCCCTTATTAAAGTATTGGAAGGAAATCTTCGTCATATACGCCATGAATCTAACAAGATGGGCACAGATTATCATACATATCGTGACCAATTATCCGGTGGTTTCTCAGGTCTTAAGATACATACAGAATATGAAAGTAATAGAAGTAGAAACCAAGTATTAAAGTTAAGTCGCGTGTTCGATCCCATTCTCGTAGGCTATGACCCTCTCGCTATGCGACCAGATAAGAGCGATGGTGAATATTGTTTCGAGATATTCCCTATGCGTAAATCAGACTTCGAGCGTCAGTTCCCAGATATCGATATCAAGACTGTTCGCTATGTTAAGTCTCTTGGCTCTTTTCAGTGGTCATATATGATAGGGCAAGAAGAAGTAATACTTGTAGCTGATTTCTATGAGAAGCATAAGAAGAAAACTAAGCTTTATGAGCTTGCTGACGGTCAGCTTATGTTCAAGAGTGAATATAAAGAATTCCTCAAAGATTGGGAAGCTAGGGGAGAGATAGAGTTGCCACCTATTGTGGTATTTGAGCGTGATACTGAAGAAGTTACTATTATACGTTATCAAATCATCGAGAATGCCATTATTAGTGAAGAAGAGACAGACTATACTGATTTACCGCTTAAGTTCGTAGATGGGAACTCTGTGTTGCGCAAGGATGATTTGGGCGGTAATACTTATCAGTTTACTAGGCCCTTCTTATACCAGGCAATGGGTGCGCAAATGTTGCTTAACTTCGCTGGTCAATGTTTGGCCCATGAGTTACAGGACATGCGACCTGCTCAGTTAATAGCAGCGTTAGAAGCGATACCTGAGAAGTATATCGATGGGTATCGTGACCCCAAAGCATTAGGTACTATCATTTATAACTATTTTTATAAAGGTGACAAACAAGCACCTCTTCCAGCGCCACAACATGCGCCACGTCCTCCTATCCCAGCAGAAATCATGAACACCTTTATGAATATGCCAGTTGTTATTAAAAACATCCTAGGTATGACTGAGGATGTAATGAGCAAAGATAGAAGTCGTGATTTGAGCGGCAAGGCAATGGACACAGGGCTTGAGATGTCTAACTCTGTTGTTGTGCCTTATCTATACAACCATGACTTGGCCTTTGAGTCTGCTGCACAAATGTTGGTCGATATGATGCCGTTGTACTACAAGACTCAGCGTACACTTCCAATTATTACCGAAGATGGCAAGCGTGGTGCTGTCATGGTTAATCAGCCAGGTGGTGTACAGCTTAAATACAAACCTGGTGATTTTAAAGTTAAGATTGAAACTACTGTTAACTTTAGTCAGCAGCAACGTCAGGCGATGCAACAAATTACTTCTCTCATGCAAGTTCCAATGGTTGGTCAGTTTGTATCTGAAACTAGTATTGATTTACTCTTTGATAACATTGATTGCCGTGATTCCGAAACATGGCGTGGACGTGCTGAGATATGGATGCAAGAGCAGCAGAAAGCCAAGCAAGCTGCTATGCAACAAGCGGCACAACAGCCCAAGATTGAACAACAAGCTATTCAAATTGCGGCTCAACAGGCACAAGCTGAAGCGCAAATGGGTATGGCTAAGATTGAGCAGCAAGCTATGTCTGACAAAGCTAAGACTGCTATTGAGGTGGCTAAGCTTGAGCTTGAGCGTGAGAAACTACGTGTTGAATTGGCAAGATTAACTGCTGATATGCATGTGGAAGAACAGAAATTAGGCATAGATCAACAACGTGCCGACGATGAAAGGGTGGAGCGAATTATTGATAATACAATCAAGCAAAGTGAGCACACCCACAATATTACAGGTCAACAATTTGAGAGAAGCTTAAGATCTATGGAAAGCGATCGTAATCATGAAATGGATAAAGCTTCTAGAGAAACTGAAAAGCTAGAGAAGCAAACCAAGGAAATAAGTGAATAATTATTCAAAAAACTGTATAAATATTCACATTTACTTGATTAAACTGAATAATTATTCTATATTAAGAGTGCCAGCAACCAGAGCTGTTAATCTGGGGTAGACCTCATACGGAGGGTAAAAACGTGGGCAACTAGAGCCATAATCTAGGGCAGACCAGAGACACTGGGATAATCAAGTCGAAGAGGTATTTAATATGACAGATGGATTGAGTCAAAATCAGACTCCCGCTACAGCTACGCCTATTGAAAGTGAGAAGAAGTTTTCACAAGATGAGGTTAACTACTTAATTAGCAAGGTGAAAGCCGAAGCTAAGCAGTCGGTACAACATCAGATAGAGGCAGCGCCTAAGCAAGATGTATCTTTGAAAGACATTGAAGAGTTGGTAGAGAAGCGTACTGAAGAGAAGATCAAATCGATTCAACAACAGTATGTAACATCGCAACAAGAGCAGGTTATGAAGCAGGCTGTTGATGCGCATTACCAGACGATTAATTCTGCGAAGAAGATATATTCAGATTTTGATGAAGTTGTTGGCACTATTAATTTCGGCGAAAGTCCGGCTTTAATTCCTTTGATACAATCAATGCCTAATAAAGAGGCGGTCATGTACCACCTAGGCAAAGAGGATGAGCGGTTTAATCAAATAAATTTTGCACTGCAAAGCAAGCAATATGCTAAGGCGGAGAGTTTAATGAAGAAATTTGCTGATTCTATTCAGAAGAACGAAGAGAAGGCTGCAGAAGCTAAGAAGACCATCCAACCTAAAGAACCATTGAGTCAATTAAAACCTTCAACCACTGGTGTTGATGGTACATGGGACGTTAAGTCTTTAAAGAAGATGCTCAAACGTTAATCATGATCCATCAGCGTAGATTCTATGTTGAATGGAGATTAAATCATGGCGATTTCTGCCGAGAATATTTTACAACAAGTTGTGACCTGGAACATGGTCGACTTAGCTGTGTTTCAAAACATGGCTTGCTTTGTATCAACTGCAAACACAATCATGAAGAACCCACAAGATTTCGCTGGAAACTTGGGTGCCTCGATTGCTTACGAACAACCACCACAACTTGTTTCACAACAAGGTTTAGTGGTTAACTTTGAGCCTATCCAACAGAACTCACGTACTTTGACGGTTAATAACCAACAAAACGTATCGTATTCTGGTACTGCTGAACAAATCATCTTTAACAACCTTGAAGAATATAGCAAACGCTTAGGGGATTCCTCTATGCAAGCTTTGGCTTCATATGTTGAATCTGACGTAGCTAGCCTATGTGAAAGCATTCCTTACCGTTTTTATGGTAATGGAACGACTCCCATTTCTAGCGCTCAACAATTAGCGCAAGCTATTGCTAACTTCCGCGCGTACTCTGCACCTCCTGGTGGCTTAAAATGCTACTTAGATTTGCAAGCTGTACCTGCGATTGTTAATAGCATGCAAAATCAATTCACTTTAGAGCGTAATAATGAAAATTCTCAATCGTGGATGGTTGGTAACTGGGCAGGTGTCGATTACTATCAATCTAACTTACTAAAAGTTCACTTTTCAGGTTCTGTGGCTAACAATGGTGATACTTTAACTGTTGTGTCTACTAATGACCCGACGGGCAACGCCATTTCTTCTATCACTTTGTCTGGTGCTAGTGTGTTTTCCGATCCAAATGCTATCAAAAAATATGATATGGCTCAATTCTTGGCTGGTTCTTTCTTTGTAACCTACCAGAATTCATTGGCTACTGCATTGCCAACGCAAGTTTTGATTACCTCTGATGCTCCATCTGATATTTCTGGTAATGTTACTATTAACGTTTATCCAACGTTATGTGCAACTGTCGGTAGTATTGTGCAAAACATTAACACCAACATTGTGGCTGGCATGCAAATCAAATTGCTTCCTGACCATAAATGCGGTGCTTTAGTATCTGATAATGCTATGTACGTAGCAATGCCACCATTGCCAAGTACCTATCCTTTCCCAAGTGCGTCTGCAACTGACCCTGATACGCAAGTATCTGTACGTTTATATTACGGTGTTATTCCGTTCCAAAACGTATACGGTTGGACTCGTGACTGCGTATGGGGTAAAGATGGCGTGCCACAGAACTTTATGCGTATTGCGTTCCCAATCAACACCGGCAGCGGTATTGGTTTCTAAGGAATGGTCAACTGGGGTACGTTATGTACCCCTCTTGGCAAAGGAGCATAGTATATGACATATACAGCTAGGCAGCTCATCAATGATGCGTATTATCTTTCTGGGATAGTGGGCCAGTCATTTGAGGAGGTATCAGGGTCGCAAATAGAGGTCGGATTAAACCGATTGAATGCGTTCTTGTCTATTAAAGGTGCCCAGACTGAGCTTATTCCTTACTATGATATTTTTGAACAGCAGTTTGTTGCTGGACAAGAAAAGTATTTTATTCCCAATCTTGTCGAGCTTGATACTTTATCTTTTTATTTGACTAATAGTAACAACGATCCTGTTACAGCAGTTCGTTTACCTATTGACCATTTAACGCGCTATCAGTATCTAAGTACGGCGAGACCCGAAGGCATTAATGCCATTCCTTTTAGCTACTACACCAATCGTGTATTAGGTGGGATGGATTTGTATGTGTATTTCTTGCCACAAATACCATATTTTTATCAGGTGTCAGGTAAGTTCGCATTACAGACCACCTCATTAAACCAGGACTTATCCTTGGTATATGATGGTTGGTATATTGAGTATTTACGTTATGGACTGGCCATTTTGTTGTGCGAATGGTGGCAAGTGGTTCCAGCTGCTAGCTTGCAAAAACAAGCTGATGCGCTAGAGGATTTTAATATGACATTGGAGCCTATGGACTTCACTATTCGTACTAGACAGTATTTCAGGAACAAGGGTGGTCTGAACTGGGCTGATGTCAATTACGGAAAAGGCTGGAGGGGTTAATATTGAGTTTTGCACCATCCACATTTAATCCTAAAGTTGAATCTCCTGTAGAGATTGTGGGCAGCAATACGTTTGGCCGTAACCCAAAGATATCGCCATCGCAGACTTTTAATATGTTTGTTTCAGATGATTGGCTTGTTAATTCTGCTGGTTATCAAAAGCGCATTCATTTTGGGGATAAGAGTAATGGCAGAGCTAATTACACTAGTTTTCGGGGAGGCTTTACTCTTGTTGTTAGAGGAAACCAGGTTTTCAGAGTCACCGGCCCTAAAGATAATCTCCTTTATCAGCTTATTTTTAACCTAGGAACATTCTTTGGAAGGGTTTCTATTGATGAAAACATTGCTTATCAGATAGCAATTTGTGATGAGCAAGCGTTATGGATTTATGATTATAGGGCCAATACTGCTGTAAAGGCGGTCTTGCCTATAAATACCCAGACGGGGTTGCCGATTGTTCCTGGATATGTGACATATCATATGGGGTATTTTATTGTTACTGATTTAACCTCTAGCAATTGGTATTTATCACCAATTAATGATGGTTCAGGAGATTGGAATTGGGGTGCTGGTAGTGTTCCTGTATTTGGGACATTACAACAGAAGGCTGACGTTGCAACGGCTGCCATTCGCATGCCTGGGGAAGGTAATGTTATTTTAGTATTTGGGAATGTAAGTGGAAACTATTTTTACAATAATGGAGCACAACTCTTCCCTTATCAGCTTACTAATTCTACTTCTATTGACTATGGCTGCCTTAGTACAAGTACCATAGCTGCAATGGATGAATTTGTAGTGTTTTTGGGGGCTAATGAGAAATCTGGGCCCGCGTTATTAGTTAGTAAAGGTGGTCCATTTGATAGGATTTCAACTGATGGTATTGATTTTTTATTAGACCAATTAGTTGCGCCTCATGATTCGGTAGCATTCTTCAATCGTATTGATGGGCATGTATTCTATCACATTACATTTTACAATCCGGCAGATAATATAACATTGATATATGACTTTGAGACTGAGAAGTTCTTTTATTTGACTGATGAAAATATGAATCATCATATAGCTGCTGATA
>CAYRVE010000002.1:12955-14267 GCA_964427685.1 uncultured Candidatus Saccharibacteria bacterium
GAGAAGTTCTTTTATTTGACTGATGAAAATATGAATCATCATATAGCTGCTGATATTGCATATTTTAATGACACTTATTATTTTGTGTCTCTGAACGATGGTGATTTATATGAGATGAGTTCTGTCTTCACCCAATATGATTACAGCAATCCAGGGGAAGCGCCTAACCAATATTTGATACCTAGGATGAGGGTTTGTCAGAGGATTCAGGCTAAGGATAGCAGTCAGAATGTGGTTAATAGTTTTACATTTCCTATTGAGCAGGGTGTAGATACGTATTATCAGAGTTCTGGTAAGAGATTAATTTCAACGATTGAGGGTGTGGTGTTGGCGCAGATAGCGCCACCTGGATATGTTGGGCAATATATATCTACTGAATATGTGTTAGAGAATTATCAGCCAAGGATTGATTTAACTATTTCTAAGGATGGTGGATATACGTTTGGTAATGCATCGAGTAAGTTTTTAAATCCGTTAGGTGTGCGCAAGAATCGGATTGTTTTTTGGGGAATGGGATTGTGCAATGAATTGGTTATGCAGTTACGGTTTTGGAGTAAGGATAGAGTAACTGTTGGTAATGGATTGTTACAATTTAGGACGAGGGATGCGGCATGAATATTCCAAACTTTATTAACTCTAGAGTTATTGATGAAAATGGGTATTTTACTCCTGAGTGGCGTAATTTGATGACACAGATGTTGACTGAGCAGCAGATTAATTTGGGGAATGAGGGATATAAGATACCTCAGCAACCTACGACAAATATTAATAATTTGACGGATGTGGATAAGTCTACGGCGTCAATTGTATATGATTCGACGACCAATACGTTTAAGGGCAATGAAGCTGGCGTATGGAAGACATTCACATTAGTTTAGGGGTGATTTATGGCAGATTGGTATAATCCTTTTAGCTGGGGCAGTGATCCATATGGTGATGCCCAGAAGTATTTGGGTCAATATGAGCAAATATTGAATCAGGCTTACGATCCATATATCGAATACGGCATGCGAGCTATGCCCACGCTTGAAGAGCAATATGCGTTACTTTTGAGCAATCCAGCGGCTGTACAGGCAATGTTGGGGCAGGGATTTGAAGAGTCTCCTGGGTATGAATTTCAAATGGATCAAGCAATGAATGCTTCTAATCAAGCGGCTTCTGCTGGCGGTATGTTAGGTACTCCGAGTCATACGCAACAATCTATGGGCGTGGCTCAAGGTTTAGCTGCTCAAGATTACTGGAACTACTATAATCAGAATGCGAGCTTGTATAATCAAGGGTTGACGGGTACACAAGGTCAGTTTGATACTGG
>CAYRVE010000002.1:14367-28421 GCA_964427685.1 uncultured Candidatus Saccharibacteria bacterium
ATATGGCTAGTTTTCCTTATATGCAATTTCAGCCAACGAATCCGTTAGACACGGCCATAAAGACTGCTATGGAAGTTTATAGCGTTCCGGCTCAGCGATCTCAACAACAGGCACAAACATCTCTCCTTCAGCAACAAGCTGAAAAAGAAAGAATGATTGTACAGCTTTTGGGCGGAGCTACTGGCGGAATGAATGGCGGTCCTTCCGAAGGGATGGGTAAATCAGGTTCAGGTGTTTCTTCTGGTGCATTTGGAGGAAATACGGAGATTCAAGATCAATTATTGAGACAAATGCTTGGCTTGCCTTCTGAGTTTCCAGGAGAAAGGACACGAAGGGAAAGAGAAACTCATCAAGCAAATAGTATTTTCAATAAAGATGTTGAAAAGAAATTGGGTACTTCTGGAAGTATTACGCAAAAGCAAAATATGTCTTTAGGTGCAGATTTAACAATACCACTTTTAGATCAATTAATTGATTTGGAAGTTCCAGGCCAAGTAATTGGAAAAACATTTTCGCCTAATGTTCAGGCAGAATATCAAGGATTAGTTTCAAATATTGTGGATAAAGTTCTTAAAGGTATGGATTTAACCTCAAGCGAAGAGAATACTCGTAGTGTTAGAAAAATGGTAGAACGTCAACCGTTTGAAAATGAAGAATCATACAAAAATAGGTTAAGAGACCTTAAAGAAGAAATGTTTTTCATTAAAGATGTGACTTCGAGTGGACAACCTAACCATGGCGGCCAATCAAATAATCATGGCCAACAATCAAAAAATTCTGGCAAGGTAAGAATACAGGCTCCTGATGGAACTATTCGTATGGTTCCCAGCGCTCTCGTAGATGCTGCGTTAAAAGCAGGAGGTAAACGTGCCTGAATTTAATTGGAATGAAATGGAAGTAGAGGGCCAAAATAACGGATTTGATTGGAATGAGTTTGAATCGGAAACGCCAGCTTCTTACACTGATACAGCAAAGAGAATTGGATCGAATGCTTTGGCAGGATATGCGCAGTGGGGTCAGGATTTATGGAATCTTCCTCATAATATAGCTGGTTTATTTAGTAAAGAATTTGCAGAAAAGATTCCCCATATGGAAGATGTGAATTATGCGCAGGCTCTTGGTCAAAATAAAACAGAAACATCTGATGTGTTAACTCAAAAACTATTTGAATATGCACCAAGTTTATTTTTACCTGCTGCTCATTTGGGAAAGGCCGGAAAAGCAATTGAGTCTATTCCGGCAGCTGGAAAATATATTGAACGTGGTTTAGCGACAGCTTTGCCGCAAATGGGTTATACATATGCTGCTGAACTAGAAAATAATCCTGAAGAAGCGTTAGAAGCCGCTGGTTTAACGGGAGCTATCACAGCACCATTTGGAGTTGCTGGACAAGCTGTTAGAAGTTCAAGTCCCGCGATGAGAGCGGCTGGTGCTACTGGTGCTGCACTTGGGGGTGGAGCTTTGGGGTATATGGGAGCAGAAGCATTGGATTTACCTAGTTGGGCTACATTACCAGCCGCTGCTGCGACAGGACTTTTGACGGAAAGAGGAATTAGACCTCAATCATATGCTAAAAATAAAGTATTTGAAGATATGAGTCCTGAACAGGTTAAAGAAGTTGTTGAGGCATCGGAAAGATTAGGATTGTCATATGTAACCCCTGCAGAGGCGGCTGGTACACAATTTGCTGGAGAGACGCAAGCTTCCATTGGTAAAACGGCACAGGGATCTAAAATTAAGTATGAAAAAGGCATGGAAAGATTGAAATCTGAAGAGAAATCAATCGTATCATTTTTAGATAATATATATTCTGGCCCTGAATTAACACCAGAGAAGCAGGCATTATATAGTTCTGTGATGCAGGAAAAGATACCTACTGATTTTGCTGCAAGTATGGCAATGAATAATGAAATTATTGGCAGTGCAATTAGCAAGCTTGAAAGCAATCCAGTTTATAGAGAGTCTTTAAAAGGTGTGGCTCCTGACTCCTTCCAATATTGGGATCAAGTTAAGAGAATTATTGATGACATGCAGCAAACTGCTCTCAGGAATGGAGAGAGAAATCAGGCTAAGATTATTGGTGACACCAAATATCAACTTATTGATCAAATGGATTCTATAAATCCTGACTATAAAAAAGCTCGTTCATTAGCAGAAAGAGAGTTTACTCGAGAAGGATTGGAAAAGACTTTTGATAAAAAGCCAATTACAGGAAGAAATTTCTATAAAGCATTAGAAAGTGAAACTAAGTTTAATAAGTTAAGAAAATCATTATCAGAATTTCCTGGTTTGCAATCACAGTTAGATGATATGAGATTAGTTTTCCCAAGGTTAATCAATCCTCAAAATGCTAAAACTGGTCATGCTTTAGAGGCAACTAGTATGAATAAGACTAGGGGAGGGGTTAAACAAGATTTGGATGATTTAATCGCTAGAACTATAGGAAGACGTGCAGATGTAGAAGCTGCTAATTTGATCACAAATCCCAAATGGTTTGATCAATTTAAAAAATATTCTGCTGATAAGCAAAAGAGTGATTCTTTGCTAGCTTATATAGTTGAGACTCTTGGAAAAGGGGCTGGGCATGCTGAAGCAGTAACAAATGAAAATAGGGGCAAATAAATGTCATTAAATCCAAAATACGTAGTCGCTCCCTCATTACAAATGTACTTTGTGGACAAAAATACAGGCTTTCCCCTTGCCCAAGGTAAGGTATTCTTTTACCGTGATACTAATAGAACTGAACCTAAAGCAGTCTATGAGCTACAAGGTAATCAGGCAAACTATACTTATGCTCCTTTGCCTAATCCTATTATTCTAAGTAACGTTGGAACAATTCAGGACAATACCGGTGCTGATGTTCTTCCTTATTATTATCCTTATGATCAATTTGGCAATGAAGATTTATACTATATTGTTGTTCAAGATAGCAATGGAGCTGAACAGTTTGTTAGACAAGCATGGCCCAATCCAACTATTGAAGAAAACGCTACATCTAATAATTTATTTAATTATATTCCTAATGGTCAATTATTGGCCCATACTAATTTACCTGATGACTTATGTGTCGCCGGTAGTAACCCTATTGCACAAGGTGGTGTATCTATTGAATTAGATAATTCAATCACATCTGTTAATAAGCTAATATTTATCCCACAGCAATATACTTTGCAACCACCCCAATCCCCAAGGTATATTGCTAATTTTACATGTACTACCGCTAATTCATTAGAGGTAACGAAGAGTATTCGCGTTAAGTTTAATGATGTAAACAAGTTCTCTACTATTGCGCAAGATAATACTTATGCGATATGGATGGTAGGAACCACATCTATTCCTGTTACGGTTAATGTTTATAAATTCTTTGGTACGGGTGGTAGTCCTGCTGTTTTATTAACTCAAGCATCTACCACTATTACTACGAGCCCCACATTCTTTAACTTTTTAATTGATTTTGAATTAAATCAAGGTGAAAACGTAGGGCCTGATAATGATGATTATGTGGCTATCGATATCTCATTCCCAACTGGAATTACATTTGATATGTCGTTCTCTGACATGGTGTTGGTAGATGGCAATGTTCCTATTTTGAATTTCCCTGTTCAGACTAATGCGGATATGTTTACTCGTGGTATTTTTGGGTGGGTGAATGCTCCAGATCCACGCGGATACGATTTATATTTACCGGCGATATTGACTCGTGAAGGTATGATATGGGATTCATCGGTTATTGGCCGTATTGAATTTGTCTCAGGTGCTGTTGTAAGCCCTAATAGTGTAAGTCCATTGCCAGTTACGAATGACATGCCATTTGCATCCGGCTCTTATATTTACAATGATTATTCAGCTATTGGTATACCATTTGCTAGATTAGGTGATTATTTAATAGCTCAAAGTCCTGTTGTGGGGATCCCTTTATATGGTACTGGTGATGATTTTGCTACTGCTTATGAGCTTGCTGGTGTTACTGATTCATTCAGATTAACCGTTAATATGGATGGAGTGGGTATCCCTGCTGCTAGTGATGGTAATACTGGATGGACCTTTACGGGTATCGTTGATTACAATGGCTCTACTACCGGTTCTGCTAGTATTGGATATACTGCATATAGCAATGCTTCTGATACTGTTCTGTGTGTTGGAACATGGGGAACTGTTAATTTTAATAGCGCCCCTACTGCTGGAACAACACCATTTACGGTTACAATTAATGATTTCTTTTTGGGATATACAGCTCAGCAGCAACGCTCATTTACAGTTCTTTGCACAGCTGCATCTACTATCGTAGCTGGCTCTGGTAATCCTGGTGATTATTGGTTGTTCAGTAATAATACAACTAACTATTATATGTGGTTTTATTTTAATGGTGAAACAGATCCTGCACCAGGTAGTAGAACTGGCATTAAAGTAACTATGAATGTTAATTATACTGCGCAAGACGTAGCTAATATTGTTCGCGAAGTTATGAATGCTTACCAGATATCTACTGTAACTGTAACTACTGTACCTTTAGCTGGACAGTATTGGTTATTTTCCACCAACCCAAGCTCAGTTGCAAACTATTATGTTTGGTATAGTATTAATGGTGCGGGTATAGATCCTCTTATTGGTGGTCGTATTGGTATCAATGTTGCATTAGTTTCTGGTGAAACTGATGATACTGTAGCTACAAAAACTAGACTTGCGGTTGATAAGTATCAATATGATTCCCCTCCTCAGCCTGGTATGTTCTTGCGTGGAATAGATTTCAATGGTGTATGGGATGAAGACGTGGCCAATAGATGGTCATCTGTGTCTGGTATTTCTGGTGCTATGTTGGGTACGTTTGAATATAGTCAGTTTTTAAGTCATGACCACGATTACAGAGAAATTCAAACCACCCCTGGAACTGGAATTATATCTCAAAGCACGGGTTCTGATTTTAACTTTCCTCTTGAAGTTACCAATAACACTGGTGGCAATGAAACGCGGCCGGTCAATATGTATGCAAGTTTTGTAATTAAATATTAAGGATCTAAAATGCCAAAAAACCTATTTATCGCCAGAGAACATGGACACAATACAACAACTGGATCTGAAACAATTTATCCATATCCAGACACTGTATATCGTGTGGCTCTTACAGCCAATACTGTAACAACTCTCACCATTCCTGGCGATATTCCAAATCAATTATTAATGGCTAAATTTTCGCATTCAGTTGGTACTGATTTATGGATTTTATATAACTCAACAGCCACTTTAACAATTCCAACAACAGCAGATTCACAGCCATCAGTATTAAATCCTGGCAATTATGTTGTTCAGACTGGTAGAAGTTTGCAGTTATTGACTTCATTTACCGGGGTTGTTGTTGATATTTTGTTTTATGTACCTTTCACTGCTCAACCATAAGGTGATATATGACGACACCAAATTCAGGGCCAATTAGTCAGTTACCAGTAGCTACGTCCATTAATACTGGAATGATGGTTCCTTGTGATAATCCATTGGTTTTGCCTTATGGTCAAACTCAGAAATTTACTATATCGCAATTAACAGATTATTTTTCAGTAAATCTTTTGCAAAGTAATATTTTGAGCGCTATTGCTGCAACTACAGGAAACTTAAATGCAGCCTATATTAATGGTAATAATGGAGTGGGAGCTACTTTAATTAATGTGGGTGCATTAGGGGCATTGATAATTGATGGCGTAACAATGCAGGTTGGTAATAGAGTATTGGTATCTCAGCAATCTATATCTTATCAAAATGGAGTTTATGTAGTTACGGCTATAGGAAGTGTAGCGATACCTTGGGTTTTAACTAGGGCATCAGATTATGACAATCACATTCCTGGGCAAATTGATCAGGGTGATTTTATTGGTATTTTATTTGGCACCACTAATGCTTTAACCTGGTGGTTTATGGTATCTCCTAATCCTGTTACGGTAGGTGTTACCCCTATTGTGTTTGAGCGTCAGGGTAGTGGAGATTTTCCTTTTACCCAAGTGCAATTTGTTGCCAAGGGTGGTAATGATGCTAATGCCGGAAATCTTATGGGGGCGCCTAAATTAACAATCCAAGCTGCTATTAATGCCCTCGGATTAAGTCCATCTGTAACCGGGTTAGTCTGGGTTTTAGATAGTGGTTCTTATGATGAAAGTTTAACTTCCACATATAGCTTTGAATTATATGCTCCTAATGCTCAGATTATTAGCAATGGCGGGGATTTATTAACCATTAATAATTCTGGTATTAATACCATTACAACTATTACATGCTGGCAGTTTGGTAAGTTTAGTCCAGGAGGATTGGCGGTAAATCTTTTGGGCGCTCAATCTAATTTGTTCTTGAATGCCAAAATAATTCAAGGCGACATGTATATTGAAGGTGGATTTGTTGATGGTAATATTGCTCAAGTAGCATCAAATGTTCACGTTGCTTCTACCGGACAATTTGGCCCAACTATATTTAATGCGATATTTCTTACACTAACTGTTGATGCTGGTGGAACTGTTGCTGGAAATATTCAGCAAATTATTGGCCCGGGAAATGTTGTTAATGACCAGTATGGTAATCAAATTATTCATGGAAGTTTAAATATTAATAATGCTTATACATTACCAACTATTGATGCATCATCTAATGGTTATGTTTTAAGTAGAACAGCTCCAGGTGTTGTGGCATGGCAACCTGTATCTGCCGATATTCCTTTTAATGACATAGAAATATTTGTTTCTCAAACCATAGGAAATGACGCAAATTCCGGCAGTTATTTAGCCCCTTTGGCAACATTCGGTGCGGCAATTACCTTGGCATCTGCTCATGCTGGATGTATAATTATCGGCTTAGATGACGCTACATATAATGAGAATTTGTTACAAAATACTGATTTTAATATTTATGCACCTTTAGCTTCATTGATTCCTTCCTCTGGTGATGCAATAACTGTTAATGATTATTCATTTAATCCAAGCATTACATTTAAAAACATCAGAATATCTTCTGGAAGCTGTTTAAATCTTAATGGTGGCGGCCCAAGTGGCAGCGTATATTTATATGCAGACACAATTGATGGGTCTGCTGGTGCGGCTGTATATAATGGTGAAAATGGAAATTGTTATATTAATTGCAATGTTTTAAATGGAATATTATTGACTGGTGGTTCTGGATTTAATTATTACGAAACTAAGACGAGAAGTGGAACAGATTCAAGTCAAACACTTGGAATAAGTGTTTCTGGGTCAACGTCTCCAATATGGACGGTTCCAAGTATTGCTTTCAATCCAACAACTCAAGGTATTGTCGGAACAACTGTTGCTGATAATGCATCATCTGGTTATGTGGGAGAATTTATTTCTAGTGTTGTTTCTTCTGGATCTGCTGTTTCTATCCCTGACGATACAGATGTTGATGTTACATCTATTGCTTTAACAGCAGGAGATTGGGATATACATGGTAATGTGTACTTTATTGATGCTGGAAACTTTATACGAGGTGTTGCATGGTGTAGCACTACATCGTCTTCTATGCCTGATAAATCTTTAACCAATCAAATAGCGATTGCTGCAAATACTTCTGAGCAGGGTATTTCGACTCCATATTTAAGGGTTAATGTTTCATCACCTACAACAGTATATTTGAGTTGTCATGCTGTATTTTCATCCACGATGGGCGTTTGTGGCGGTATTTATGCAAGAAGAGTTAGATAATTTATTTAAAGGGAGAAGCGAATGCGCGCTAATTGGAATGTTTGGGAAATTGGAACTGTTGGAAATAATCCGACCATTTGGAAGTTAGATTCTACAGATGATGAAGCTACAATTACCTCAAGTAGTTATGCTTTAGATCCCGCAATAAAAGCAGGTGATTTAGTTCTTGCATCTTATTCCGCCAATGGTGGCCGTACAAGTGGAACTTTTTCCGTGGTTAGCAATGGTCGTCATTTGATGCTTCAGAATGCTGGAAATGTATTCACATTTTTTAATACTTTATATTTTGCCGTTGGCGGAAATGACGCTAATCCTGGAACAAATATCAATCAGCCTTTGGCTACTCTTGGAAAAGCAGTTGAAATTGCAAAAACATTAATTGCGGCTGGAACTCCAGGTTCTACTTTTGTGTCTATTGAAGGATTAGGAATAGGTATTGATGTAAGTAACATTTCAATTGTTGGTTTTAATCAGGCTAATGGTATTTATATTAATGCCCCTGGCTGGCAGCTTAATCCAGTAAGTGGCGATGCATTAACTGTAGATTTATCAGGCGGCCCTTTTGACCCCAATGGCGGATCATACATTAACGTAGTTTTGGCTAGATCTACAGTAGCAGGTGGCGCTAAAGTTTTAAATTTAATCGGCACGACTGCCGGTCATCGAAATGTTACTAGATTTACATATGCGGGCGCGGTATATGGAGATGTATATCTAAATGTTCCTGCCGAATTTTATTGCACAATTATCGCGGGTACTTTAACTGCAAATCAATCAGGAACCAATGTTGTTACTCAATATGGAATAGGTAGTCAAACCGATCAATCCCGTTTAAATCTGGAAGGAATGTTATTCGGGGGAGGTGGTGTCTCTATCCATGGACCGGTAAATACGACAAATGTCTGGCGCTATCCAATGCGTAAGATTGTGTATCTTTCTGGAGATAAAACTTTAGGGTTTTCAGATTCCGGTTATCTATATGTTAATAATACGGCAAGCACATATACAATTACTTTACCGGATACAACTGGTCAAGGTACGCCCGCATTTCTAACTGGTTACGAAGCTACATTTTTAAATTATGGCAGTGGAGCTATTAATTTTTCAGCAGGTGGAGTTGCTTCTATTATTGGAACTACCTCTGTAGCTGCTGTAGCAAGAAGAGTAAATTGCACATTAACTGAAGCAAATACGTGGGTTATTGATACCTATCCTGGTACTGGGCCTTAAGTCTAATTTTATAGGAGAATTTATATGACAGTTTCAAGTTTAAACAAATTAAATATTGGTCTAGTAGGTATATCCCCAGGCTTATTATTTTTACAAACAAATTTAACAAATATTCAACTTCAAGTTCCCGGAGCATTAAATTCAATAGTTGGGGCGTCCGGTGTCAGTGTTAATAATGGCGATGCTTTGATAGCAAACGCACAAGACGGGGGAGAATATTATACTGTTATTGTTGCGGCCAATGGACAGATTACACTGAAGGCTGCTGGTGGAATTATTCCTGAGGGATTTAAATATCAAAATACATATTGGCTAGCAAAGAATGGTAACGATGCAAATGATGGTTTATCTATTGATTCTCCATTATTAACTCTTGCCGCATTACAGGCTAAATTGGTTGCTGGTGTCACAACTGTTTTAAATATCGTTGATGATGGGGTTTACGTTGTATCCAGCACATTTACTGTTCCTTGCGCATTATTAATTAATGCACCCGGTGCAACTATTCATTGGACTGGCTCCCCCGGCGGTATAATGTTCGCGTTAAATGTTAATTCACCAGTAGTTTCGAATATAGGATTAATAAGTGCCTCGAATGCTTTATCTATATTTAGAGGCTTTTCTTCATGCGTGTTAACAGGCCCAAGCGGGTTTTGTAGGATTATAAGTAATGCCGGCGTTAGAGCATGGGAAGATGCTAATACTATATCAGGTGGCGTAAATCCGGCGATATTTAATATTAATACAGATAGATTCGGTGCAGATTTCTTATTTGCCTTTGCAGGTACTCAAATTGTTAATGCTATTAGTCTTGGCGATGGTAATATTAGCAGCCAATTACCTAGCGGTGTAGGCAACGGGGTTTGTAAAATCAATGCCAATTTCTGGAATGGCGTAGCTAGTGGCACCGCAGATTTTTCTATCGATCTTAATCATGCAGGTAGCAGCTTTGGGTTTACTTCATCAGGTGTACTTAATCTTAATGTAGCTACATCTGATTTAGATCTAACTACCATCCCTTTTAACGGCTTGGTAAGCTCAAACCCAATTAATCCTGCTTATCCAGAAAATTTATTTAATAATCCTTTATATTTTTTCCAGCAGCCTATTATCGGAGAATTGTATAGCATTATTTATGAGGCTCCTGCTTCACCTACCGTATGGTCTTTTACTCCAGGTGTGCAAAATGGTAATACCCAAATTTCTATTCCGCGAAATGCGGCTAATGGATCAATTACAATTCCTGCGGGTTCTAGTGTTCCCTATGGATGGAGAATACACTATCAACAAACAGTTGGAAGTGGTGCAAGGGTGCAAATTTTCCCCGGAAGTAATGACACTTTAAACGGTCAAAATAGCATCGGCCCAGGTGCAACATCTTGCTTTACCGGTATCGGTACAGGTAAATTTGTAAGAGGTGCTGCAAACGGTGGCGGTGGGTTTGATTGGGCAGTAGAAAACTGTTACACAAGTAATTGATAATAAATAATAGGGAAATGTCTTATGGCAATTACAAATTCATTAGTAAGATTGAGCGTTGGGATTGTGGGTGTTGAACCCGGTATTCTTTTGTTAAAAACAAGTTTATCAAGTTCTCAAATTTTAGTTCCTGGATATTTAAACCAGGTTGCACAATCTTATGGAATTAGTGTATTGCCATCTGATGTTTTAATTGCCAATTGCAGCAATGGAAGTGGTTATTATACGCTATCTGTTAATGGTACTGGCATAATTACTATTGCTAGAGATATGGCTGATATTTCATTTAATGGAATACAGATTTATGTTTCCAAGCAGATTGGTAATGATGGAAATGACGGAAGTTTAACTAATCCTCTGGCTACTTTTAATGCTGCTATA
The DNA here is from genome assembly GCA_964427685.1 of uncultured Candidatus Saccharibacteria bacterium. Classification (GTDB taxonomy): domain Bacteria; phylum Patescibacteriota; class Saccharimonadia; order Saccharimonadales; family UBA4665; genus JARIHC01. The sequence goes on from CAYRVE010000002.1 coordinate 25,152, forward strand.
GCTCGTGCTGGGTCCCCAGCTACTCCAGTTCAAATTATTGCTTTAGATGGTGCAACGTATAATGAGCAATTAGTTCTTGATACATCGTATATTTGGATTAATTCTCCCTTGGCGAGCATACAATATACTGGAGCTGGGGATGCAATTACTGTTACTGCGACAGGTGCTGGATTTCCAATAATTTTAGCTCAAATAGGTGCTTCGAGCGGAAATGCTATAGTTAATACATCTAGTGAGTTTGTTATTGTTAGAGCTGGATCTCTATTAAATGGCGATATTGTTAACCAAGGCTCTGCTGGCGCAGTTATAGTTACAGCTGAAATAGTAGGTGTTAATTTTACAAACACATCAACTGGATCTATATATTACAGCATTATTGCTAGAGTTGGCGGCATAGATAGCGCTGGTGTAACTGGAATTAGTGCAACATCTGCTACCGGTCCATTTTCTATTGGCGGTATATCTTATCCTATTGGCCCCACAACAACAGGCTATGTATTAACTGCAAGCGGTCCAAATTCAGCTGCTTTCTCTCCTGGTGGTGGAGGTGGTTTAACCCCAATAGCATCAGATACATTACTATCTAACATTACTGGTTCTTCTGCGATACCCGTAGGAAATACATTATCAGCTATTTTGGATGCATCATTTGATAATTCACAAGGTGATATTCTTTATCGTGGTGCTGGTGGATGGACGTTTTTAGCACCAGGAACAGAGGGTCAAGCATTGATAACTGGTGGGGCGGCTGCGAATCCAGCATGGGAAAGTGGTACAGATCAAACATGGACTGTAGGCAGTAATATTACCTCTAACACTGGAGATATTATATCTACCACAGGTGCTCTTGTTTCGGGCAACAGTACTAATAATTTAACGATTAGATGGACATCTAATAGCTCTAATGTAGTATCAACCTTAACAAATCAACCATCAAATTTTGCCAATGAATGGGTTTTGCCTCATTTGGCATTTAGTCCTGTCACATTGTTGGCGGCCAATCTTACCCAAGTAGATCCAATGTCAAATCTCATTTATTTTGACACTACCGTTCCTGCTATCGCTTTAGTAGGTGGGGCATCTTTTCCTATCGCCAATAGCTACTATGGCGGCCTATATAGGGTTAGAGATTTAAAAATTAACCTTACCCCAACTAATTTTAGTGGCGGAGACAGAGATTTATTAATTACCGATGGCTCAACGCAATACAGCATCATTCCTGCTGCAACTCTTCAAGCACTATCAAATTCATTGTGGGGTTCTGTTGCCCTACCTCCTCCAGCAACAACAGGATGGAATACCATAACGGCGTTTTCAGGGGTTGATTTGAGCGCTACTTATATTAATGGCACAACGGATTATGCAGCTGGTTCTATTACAATTACCGTCGCATGGGAAAAAGTATCTTAATCTAGGGGAATTTTATGACATTTATTAGACCTTGTTTTGGAGCCGATAACTCCCTTAGTCTTGATTTGGGCAACTGGAATATCAGTGGCCAAGTTGTTACGGCTACTGGTAATCAATTAAATTCTGCTGGAACCAGCAGTTTCCTCTCCATCAAGCAACAACTCTTTACGAGCAGCGGAACCTACTCACCAACAAATGGTATGGCTTTTTGCATAGTAGAAGTTGTTGGCGCAGGTGGTGGCGGTGGCGGAGTGGATTCTGTTGCTCTTCAATCTGCAGGTGCAGGTGGCGGCGGTTCTGGAGCTTATTCACGCTCTATTTTTACTACCTCAGATATTGGTGGCTCCCAAACTGTTACCATCGGTAGCGGTGGTGTTGGCGGTGTTGCCGGAAATAATAACGGCAGTGATGGTGGCTCAACCAGTCTTGGCTCTCTTATTGAGGCAGACGGTGGTCATGGTGGCTTTGGCGCTGCTGCATCTGCTTCTTTTGGTGTAGGCATTTATGGTGCTGGCGGTGGTTCAGCAACAGGTGCTTTGGTTGTTAATGGCAATGAAGGTGCATTAGGTCAATCATATGGCCCTAATATGCTAGGCATCGGCGGTGCAGGTGGAAATAGCATTTATGGCTCTGGCGGCCCTCAGCTTGTCAATCAGGCTGGTCATGATGGATTTAATTACGGTTCTGGTGGCGGCGGTGCATCTTCTGCCGATACTGGAGCCGCTGCAGGTGGGAATGGTACTGACGGTATAGTCATAATCACAGAATATGTTGCATTTGCTTCTATAGCTTAAAAGTAAAGTTTGTTCGCATTAAAAAGGGGCATTAAGCCCCTTTTTAATTTCTAACATTATTAAATAGCTTGTAGACCTAAATCATCAGTCCAACCTACTACGTTAATAGAGGTAGAATCACTAGCGGTACCAATATAATAAAGCACTGAACTTAATACGGTAGAGATTACAGCTGTACCAGGAGCAATTATGCCAGAGTTAACACCCGCTGCTGCTGCTGAGTTTTGATACTCAAGAGGATAAGTTGTAGCAGATACGACGTTTTGATTGGTAATACCAACACTATTTCCAACTAAAGCAGGAGTATATGCTACCGTTAACTTAGCTTGCGAAGCAAAATAAGGATTTAAAGGTAGATTGCCGCCTGATAGATTTAATTGGGTCAAGGTTGTAGCCGCACCAGCACTTAACAATGGAATACCAGCGGTTAAAGTCACTTCCCGCTTAACATCAGCACCTGATTGTAAGAATTGAACAATGTTATTTGTTCCAGCAGCAATAACAATAGTTCCAATTCTTCTCCATGTTTGATAGTTTCCAACAGGAGAGATATCAAGGAAGTTATTACCAGTAGCCACAACGATTTTAGGAGTGTTACTTGAAAGACCCTGAACGTTGATAGGGCTATTGCTTACAGTCTGCCCTAGAACACCTGTAGCATCATCGATAAGATAGACGCCAAATGATGTGTTGTTGGTCGGTGCGATTAAACTAGCTGCAAATGGGAAGCAGCCGTTTAATCCAACAGTAGAAGTATCTACAGTAACAGAAGTACGCAAAGCAATAATATCATCATTGCCATAAGCACGACATACGCCGGGAGATACTGAAAAGGTCGTAGCTGAGAGCCAAGTTAAGTTTAATCCGGAAATGAACGGATCTGATTGAAAGCCTGGAACAATACTCAGGTTATTTCTAGAAGAAGCCGATGTAGGTTGAAAAAATGCCATATTCAAGGTTCCTTATGCATAGGGAGTTGGTTATGTGATGAACTTAAAGAAAGTAAGTCCAATTAAAGCATAGCGTATATTCATCAGTCTTTCAACTATGTTTCACGTGGAACAAT
>CAYRVE010000003.1:0-18911 GCA_964427685.1 uncultured Candidatus Saccharibacteria bacterium
CCTACCAGATTTGAGCCAACCATCAATAAATCCGCTAAGTACATTTGCAGTGGCGACTCGCTTTTTTCGCCTATCTTAAAGGGTTCTGTTGGCGACACCGGTCCTATTAAAAAGTCGACCATGGAGAAGGCTTTATCAAACTCTTCAACTAGCTTGGTTCTGACTGTTTGCGCCCTCTTATAATAAGCTTCGTGGTAACCGCTACTGATAACGAAGGTTCCTATCATAATTCGTCGCTTAGCTTCTTCACCGAAGCCGATAGAACGTGACTTTTCATAACTTTCATTGAGGTTTTTAGCGTCAGGATAACTATAGCCAAAGCGCTGGCCGTCATAACGGCTCAGGTTGCTGCTAACTTCGGCTGGGCAAACTATATAGTACACAGCTAGCGACAACGGCATTGACGGAATGCTTACTTCGGATATTATGGCACCGGCCTTTTCTAACTTCTTAATCGCGCTTTTTATATGCTTCCGTATATTTTCGTCTACATTTTCATCCATGTATTCTTTGAGAATACCGATTTTTTTACCCCTCAAATCATAGTCTAGATTAGTATATGGATTTTTATCCCGTTCGATAGTTGTGCTATCTAGCTCGTCAAGGCCGGCCATCACGTCGAGCACAAGGGCGGCGTCTTCAACAGTCCTAGCAAGCGGTCCGACCACATCAAGGCTCGAAGCCATAGCTACAATGCCGCTGCGGCTTACCAAACCATAGGTTGGTTTCAGCCCGACAACACCGCAAAAGGCTGCCGGTAAACGAATAGAGCTGCCGGTATCGGTACCCGTGGCAAATGGCGCCATCTCTAAAGCTACTGCCGTGGCGGAACCGCCGGAAGATCCACCTGGGACACGGGTTTTATCATATGGATTTTTGGTAGTGTAAAAGTCGCTGTTCTCAGTACTACTACCATGAGCAAAAGCGTCCAAGTTGGCTTTGGCAACACAGATGGCGCCTTCGGTCTCCAGTTTTTCAATAGCAGTTGCTTGGTATGGCGCTTCAAAACCTTTCAGGATATTGCTAGCTGCCGTCGTTTCGGCGCCGAAAGCCAGGAAATTATCCTTGGCTATGAACGGTACGCCGGCCAAGCGGCCAATCTTCTCACCTTTTGACACCCGAATATCAATGTCTTTGGCACGTTCGCGCGCCCGCTTTTCGGTTGTAGCAATGATGGCATCGTAATCTTTCTTGTCGGCAATCGTTTTCAAGGATTGATCCACCAAATCAATAGCTTTCAGATCGCCCGCTTGCACTTTAGTAGCGATCTGATCAATCGGTAGCCATCGGCTCATCGACCGAGCATCCTTTTGACTTTTATTTGATGGTCTTTTAACTCCGGTACGTTCTCTAGTAATTTTTCGGCTTTATATCCGTAATCGATAACTTTATCAGGGCGGGTAACGTTTATTAAGCCAGTTACTTGATGAGTCGGTTCTAGACCCTCAACATCGGCATCTTGAAGTTGTTCAACGAATTGTAAAATGTCCGACATCTCAGCACGAAGTTTCTCAACCTCGGGTTCATCGAGATCAAGCTTCGCTAATCGAGCCAATTTTAAGACATCTTCCCGGGTAAGTTTTGCCATGGTTGCTTATTATTGTAGCAGAGGGATCTCCAAAAGTTGAAGATTTTTCCCTGTTGTTATCTAGATTTTTTTCTTGATGTCGTCGATGATGTCGCGTAGTTCAGCGGCGGTTTCGAATTGCAGGTTGGCGGCCGCCAGGTCCATCTGCGAGGTCAGGTCTTTGATGAGTGAGCCATATTCATCTTTTGGAATCTTTTTAAGGTCCAGCTTGGCGCGCTTGGCTTCGTCGGGCAGATCAGGGCGCATCCCCTTCTCTATGGAACGTTTGATGCCGGTTGGCGTGATGTTATGATCTTTATTATATTTTTCTTGAACCAGGCGGCGGCGAGTAGTTTCGTCAATTGTTTTTTGCATGCTTTTTGTCACGTGGTCGGCATACATAACAACATGGCCGTCTTCATGTCTGGCCGCTCGGCCAACCGTCTGAATCAGCGCCTGCTCACTGCGCAGGAAACCTTCTTTATCAGCGTCCAAAATGGCCACTAGCGAGACTTCCGGCAGATCGAGACCTTCGCGCAACAGATTAATGCCGACTAGCACGTCATAGACACCGAGCCGCAAATCGCGCAGGATGTCGCTGCGGTCCAGCGTATCAATATCGCTATGCAAGTAAGCGACCTTGATATTGATTTCCTTAAGATATTCGGCCAGGTCTTCACTCATGCGCTTGGTGAGCGTGGTCACCAACACGCGCTGATGTTTGTCGGTGGTTGCTCGAATCTCGTTAATTAAGTCGTCAATCTGGCCCTCGATTGGTCGTACCTCGATAGGCGGATCAAGCAGGCCAGTTGGTCGAATAACCTGTTGGGCTGGCTTAGGACTCCTCGACAGTTCGTACTCCGCCGGCGTGGCGCTGACATAAACTGCTTGGTTAACATGCCGCTCAAACTCTGTGAAGGTTAGCGGCCGGTTATCCAGGGCGCTAGGCAGACGAAAGCCGTGCTCTACCAACACTTCCTTGCGTGCCCGGTCGCCGTTATACATGCCGCGGACCTGCGGGATGGTCATGTGCGATTCATCGATGAACAACAGGTAGTCATCCGGAAAGTAATCCATTAATGTGGCCGGCTGTTCGCCCGGCTCGCGATTGGTTAGGTAACGGCTGTAATTTTCAATCCCTTTAACAAAGCCGGTTTCTTCCAGCATCTCCAGGTCAAAGCGGGTTCTTTGCTCCAGGCGCTGGGCTTCCAGCAATTTGCCTTCCTTTTTGAATTTGGCAAGGCGCTGATCCAGCTCTTTTTCGATATGCCCCAGAGCAACCTTTAGTTTCTCCTGAGGTGTCACGTAGTGGCTACCGGGGAAAATCTTGTAACTGTCTAGTTTGGCCAGGATTTCGCCGGTCAGCGGGTCAATCTTGGTAATCCGTTCCACTTCGTCTCCAAAAAACTCTATACGGTAAGCCAGCTCTTCGCCAGCCGGGAAAACATCAACCACATCGCCGCGGACCCGGAAGGTACTGCGGTGGAAGTCAATGTCGTTGCGCTGGTACTGGATGTCAGTAAGCTGGCGCAGGAACTTGTCGCGCACTTTACGTTCGCCAACCTTCACGTTAATCGAAAGGTCGTTATAATCTTCAACTGAGCCAATGCCGTAAATACAGCTGACACTGGCCACGATGATAACGTCTTTACGGCTCAACAAAGCATCTGTCGCCGCATGTCGTAACCGGTCAATCTCTTCATTGATGGCGCTGTCTTTTTCTATATATGTGTCGGAGCGTGGGATATAAGCTTCCGGCTGATAATAATCGAAGTAGCTGACAAAGTAGTGGACGGCGTTGTCTGGAAAGAAGTTCTTGAACTCCGCGTAAAGTTGAGCGGCCAAGGTTTTGTTGTGACTCAATACCAGAGTTGGGCGCTGCTCGTTTTGGATGAGGTTAGCCATGGTAAATGTCTTGCCCGAGCCAGTCACGCCAAGCAGGGTCTGGTCGTGCAGTCCTTTATCTAGACCGTCAGTCAACTGGGCAATTGCCGACGGCTGATCACCGGTCGGTTTAAAATCCGCTTTTAACTTGAACTTAGCCATCATTCCATTGTAGCAAGAATAACAAACTGGTTGATAGCGAAGCCTGTTCTACTCTTCAGCCTTTGCGTGAAGCCGGCGGGTCTTGTTTGAGGAACCAGTGTTCGTCGTGCTCGGTCATCTGGCCGCGGATATCGGCATACTTTTCATCAAGAATGTCTATAATGCGCTTGACTAGACGGTCAGGGTCATCATCATAAACTACCAGACTGTCTTCGGGCGGCTCGAGTGCTTCGATAAGTTTTGGTATCTGGTCGGCCGTGCCGCCGCTACCGGTCAAAATGCCGCAGGGCTTATGGGCTTCCAATGCCGAAGTAAATTCATGGAGGCTGCCGAAACGACCGCCAATAGTTATAACCGCGTCACTGGACTGAACCAGATATAAATCGCGCCCAACATAATGCAGGCCGGTAAAATTTATAAAATCATAGCAATTACTTGGCAAACGATATTTGCGCAGATGTTCGCGCAAACTGACGGCAGGCGAAAAGCCGATACTCATACCGCCAGCTTCACTAGCACCCATGGCCGCGTAATATGGCAATCCAACAGTAGCGCCGGTGGTTAGGATATGGCCTCTTTTGGCTACGGCGGCACCGGCGGTGCGCGCCAAACCGGCAGCGGATTTAACGGTTTCGCCTGAGGCGGCTCCGGACACGCAAATAGAATAACGCAACTGTCTGTTGGCCTCTACTTTAGCCGTCATCGCACCTGCCCCACCCTTTTACTGGTCATGCCGTTACTAACTCTTCGGCTAGCTGGGGCTGAACCTGGCCCATCACAGCCTGCTCTACGGTCTCCGGCTGCAGGTAGCGCAACATCAGTTCATGTTGCAAGGAACGTTGGAAGTAACGGCTCAGACGGTGCTCAAACGGCAGGTCGTTGCAAGCGTTCAGCGCGGCGTCGACCACGTTCATTGATACCGGACCGCTACCATCGCGCATCACGCCTAAGTGAGCGGAGTGCCGCCAAAATTCCAGTGACGGCTCAATAGCGCCTAGCGACTCGCCGACCGGGTGCCAAGCGATATCTTCTAGCCGTAAATGTGGTTCGGCAACTTCGTTTTGGTCGCCATGCGCCAAGCGGGCATAGTAGTGCTGAATAAGCCGCCAAGGTACAATCTGACCCAGCAGTTGCGAATTGAGGCGCGGCTCATCAGTACCGGCGACTTCCTGGATTATATGGCCAAAGTCGGGTCGGACCTGGCATAGTTTCAGGAAGGTACTGCTGGCGCGGATTTCATTCAATTCATGTAGTGCTAGGCTCAGGCTGGCAATTGTTGAGCCTACTGGTGTATCGGCTGGCAAAGGCAGAAAAACCAACGCCCCGAACTCTCTGAAACACAGCAGGTTATGCTGTTTCTCGGCCACTGCCTGCTCAGCCAGCTTATGCCAGCGCTCAGCATCCAACTCAATTACCTGAATACTTCGGTTTTCAAAATCAGCCGCCGTCAACTGTTTGTATTGGGCTAGCAGGCGTTTGTGCCAGTGCCCGTCTTCGCTCAGCCAGGCGGCCGCCAAGACTGACACGGGTTGCTCATGCTTCAGGAAAGAATCAAGCGACCGGTAACCGAGTTGCTTCATGGCCTTTTTGGGTGGGACCTGCTTGAGAATCGATTTCAACACGCTGGCTTTTAAAGCAAAACACCTCTTAGAGTCCGGAAGCTGCTTAAGGGCACGGACCATGCCCGCGACCACGTCGGCCTCCGCCGAAATATGGGTAGCCGCCGAAGTCCGAAGCATGCGGTTTAGCCTGGCGTCATCGGCTTTAACCCGCTCTTGCAGGGCATTATAAAGCTCCTCTGGCGTGGTATCTACGGGATCCAGCCCTAGACCTATTAATTTGTCCTTAGCGGCTTGGCTAATTTCGGTTGATAAGCGAATATCAGTGTTAGGGTGGCCGTTAGCAGACTCCAACCGACGCAAGGTCTGCCGGAGAAATGGTTCCGATGCCTGCAAAGCCTGCGACAAGAATTTCGTCATACTGCCCACCTGATATTTTTATTTGGCGTGTTCATGGTATATATACCGACCCGTTAGTTACAGATTAGCACAAGAGGGATGAAGAATAAAGACCGCTGGAGCTTTACCTGAGCGGTGTTGGACGGTAGTGTTCGGGCGAGTGCCGCAAGTAATGCTCGATCTGTTTCTCGCTGAGCAGGCCAGCCTGGGCGCCAACTTTTTGGACAACACTCATAGAGTTGATGGGCGCCCATTGCAGAGCGCCATCGATGCTATTACCCTTGATAAGCGCCGCCACGAATGTCGAAGCGAAGGCATCGCCGGCACCGGTGCGGTCTACTGGCGGACCGGGGTCAGGATACAGCGGCATCTGCAAACGCTGCTGGCTATCCGAAGTATAAGCGCCCTTCGGTCCGTCGGTAATAACAACTATTTTCGGACCCAACGCGTGCAGATGGTCAAACAGGTTATTAATGTCTTCGTGGTTTCCGCCGCCCACGATTACTGCCTCTTCGCGGTTCAGGATTAATACTTCGCTGCGCTGATAAATCCGCTTCAGTCGTTCGGCGCCGGCGGCCATCTGGAAAGTTCCCGGCTGAAAGGCCATTTTAACTTCCGGGTGTTTTTCCAACCAGTCGGCTACTTGGTCGTGGTATCCCAAGGCGTGCTCGCTAATAGAGCTAAAGTATACCCACTTGGGCACTTCGCTGTTTCGCAAGTGCGGCCAGTGGTAATCATACTCTTCGTGCTTGATCAAGATGGTACGCTCCGCTCCAAACCGCAACACAAAGTGGTAGTTGCTTTTCTTGTCCGGATTAATACGAACAAAACGATGGTCGACACCCTCTTTTTGCAAAACAGCAATCATATCGCGGCCTTCCTGGTCGCCGCCGATATTAGTAGCAAAACTACTCTTCAGGCCCAGCCGCGCGAAAGCCACGGCGGCGTTGGCGGCGTTGCCGACGGCCGGAATAACTTCGTGATGGTCGTAGGGAATCTTAGTGCCAAATGGGATAGCCAGCCACTTGCCCTGCTCGTTGGAGTAGGTGTGCTCTTCTTTCTCTATCAAGTCGATGAAGTCATCGGTCACAATGTCGCCGATACTGGTTACATCTGGTTGCTCTGCCACAAATCCACCCCTGTATGTTTCAAATATTGCTTATGTTTTTAGTGTACCATGCTTGCTACTAAGTTAAACCCAGCTTTCGTTTAACTTTGGCGATTTCGACCCGGTTGGTATCGGCCATTTCCGTGGAGTCATCTAGCTTATCGCTAACTTCATCAATTTTGTCACTCAACTTGGCGTCAACGGCATCAATTTTGTCGTTCAACTTTTTGTCTAGGGAGTCAATCCTCTCAGTGGTCTCAAGTGAGAATTGGCCGACACTTAACGTTAGATCATCGATTTTACGAGTCAAACGCCCCTCAAGCTTATCGAGCATCGGTTGGACGATTTTTGGGACACGTTCGTCAAATGAAGTATCAAACAACTTCTTGATCGCGTTTAAATCCTCTTTTGTCAGACTCATGCGTGTATTATAGCTAGCCACGGCTACTCATATCAAAAGATTTGCCGGAATACATTAACTTTTTAATGATTAATTAGACGAGGGCTTTGCCGGTAGAGTTAAAGTCGTCAATCTTGCTTTCCACGACAGCCTGGACGGCCGCTACTACTTCCTTGCTGACTAACTTGGCGACCGATATCTCATCAGGATTTTCTTGCAGGACTTTTTCTAAAGCTTGGCGATAAGCATAGCGCATATCGCTGTTGATATTCACTTTTGTAACGCCAATCTGCACCGCGTCGCGGAAATAATGGCCGGCCGTGCCGCTGCCTCCATGTAAACTGATATTGCAGTCCAGAGCGTCCCGGATCCGTTGGAGCAGTTCCAGGTCGAGAAGTTTTGGCACCGGATATTTGCCGTGCAGGTTGCCGATAGCTGCCGCGAAGGTGTCAATGCCGGTAGCTTCAACAAACGCGCGGGCACTCTCCGGCGTGCTGAAAGTTTTTTTAATCTCCTCATAATCAATTTTTTCAGTGTGCAAGTTGGAACTGCCGGCAAAGTAGTGCGGCTCGGCTTCAACAAGAGCGCCGGTCAGATTGGCATATTCCACGACTTCTTTAGTGGAGGCGATAATTTCCTCATCCGATGCGTCGTGCTTGGCCTGGCTAAGGTCGATATGGATAAACTCGAAGCCTGTGTCAACTCCTGCCTTGGCGGCCTCCACGCTTGGGCTGTGGTCAAGGTTGACGTAAATCTCAACGCCATAGCTGGCTTTGAAGTTATCGACCATGTCGCGAACGTTATCCAGGCCAATATCATCAACTTCGCCCTGACTAACCTCAACTAGAACTGGCGCCCTTTTAGCGGCCGCGGCTTGCACGACGGCCTTCAAAGTTGGCTCATCATCCAAGTTAAAGGCGCCGAACGCCCAGTGTTCCGTGCGAGCTTGCGCCATTCGTTCCCTGGCCCGCGCGCAATTTTGTCTGATTTGTTGGAGTGTTTGTGGCATATTATTACCCTTTCCTTTCTAATACGGCATGGGACGCCAAGCGAATGTGCTTGGCGTCCAGACCGAAGTGTTCTATTAGTTGCTCCGGCGCGCCGGATTCGCCGAAGCGGTCTTGCATGCCAATGCGTTTCATCGGAGTCGGGCATTCCTCGGATAGCAGCTCGGCGATAGCGCCGCCCAGCCCGCCGATGATCTGGCCCTCTTCAGCAGTCACCACGGCACCAGTCTTGCGTACGCTTTTCAGAATTGTTTCGGTATCCAGCGGCTTAATAGTCGGCACGTGAATGACTTCGGCTTCGATGCCGTCTTTATATAACCGGTCGACCGCGGCCAGCGCCTGATACGTCATGGTGCCTGTTGTAATTAATGATACATCGGCGCCTTTGGCGAACACGTAGGCCTGGCCGATCTCGAAAGGCGTCTTCTCGGTCGTGATAATCGGCGTGGCTTCTCGGGCCAGCCGCAGGTAGTTCGGCCGCTTATCGGTAGCCATGGCAATCGTCGCCTTCTCAGCTTCGACAGAATCGCACGGCGCGATGACGACCATGTTCGGCAATACTCGCATCAGAGCGATGTCTTCTAGCATTTGGTGCGTGGCTCCATCCGGACCAACGCTCACACCGGCGTGCGAACCGATAATCTTAACCCACCGGTCATTCAAGCAGATGGTGGTACGGATCTGCTCCCAGTTCCGCCCCGGGCTGAAAGCGGCGTACGACGACACAAACGGGATTTTGCTCATAGCGGCTAAGCCAGCGCCAGTCGTAACCAGATTCTGCTCAGCCACGCCAACTTCGATATAGCGTTCCGGAAATTCTTTGGCAAACAGGCTCATCTTGGTTGAGTCTGTCAGGTCGGCGCAAGCTGCCACGACATTGTCCCAGCGCTTCCCCGCTTCTAGTAATCCCCGACCAAAGCCCGATCGAATCGGTTCCTGCTCAAGCTTGCCGTCGATATCAACAAGATGCATATCACTCATGTTCGCTCTTGATTTTCCCGCCTAGCGTGCGAAGTTCGTGCAGAGCCTTCTTGGCTTGTTCGGCATCTGGCGGTTTGCCGTGCCAGGCAAAGTCATTTTCCATGAAATCTACGCCCTTACCCGGAATCGTGTGAGCGATAATTATGACTGGTTTATTTTCGATTGCCCGGCCCATGGCGCAGGCGTCAATCACCGCTTCGATGTTATTTCCATCAATCTCTAGCACATGCCAGCCAAAAGCTTGCCACTTGGCCTTCAGGTCTTCTAGCGGCATGACTGATTCCGTAGGCCCGTCAATCTGGATATTATTGCGATCGGTGATGGCGATGATGTTGTGTAGCTTCTCTTTAGCAGCCAACATAGCACCTTCCCAGATATTGCCTTCGTCCTGTTCGCCGTCGCCCGTCACCACATAGATCCAGCGATGGGTTTGTTTATCCATACGCAGCGCCAAAGCCATACCGCAGGCTTGGCTAATGCCGCAGCCCAGCGGACCGGAGGTCGTTTCCATGCCAGGTAACCGCAAGCGCTCCGGATGGCCTTGTAGACGCGAACCAAGTTGGCGCAGTGTCATCAGCTCTTTACGCTCAAAATAACCGGCTCGAGCCATGGTGGCGTAGCGCACCGGAACGCAGTGGCCGTTGCTCAGCAGTAAAATGTCTCGTTCGTCCCAATCAGGATTTTTGGGGTCATTCTTCATAATGTCAAAATACAGCGCCGTGAAAATATCAGCTAAGCCCAGCGGCCCGGCACTGTGCCCGCTACCGGCATGCTCCAACATCCGGATGATGTCTTCCCGGATATCATTGGCAATTGTTTCCAGTTGTTTGATTGGTAATTTTTGCATGAATTATCCCTGTAAAACTGTTTTCAGTTTAGCATAAGCGCCGCTTGAGTCTTCGGCCTGCTGAACGAAACCGCCGACGTTCAGGACATCGACGCCGGCACCGGCGAGCTGTTTGGCATTGTGGTCGGTGATGCCGCCGTCCCAGCCGATTTCGGCATGTGGGTTAAGTTCGCGCAATTCTTTAACTTTATCGAGTAACTTTAAGTCAGCCGCGCCGCCGTGGTAGCCTAAGTGGCCGCTGAAAATTAACAGATGGTCAAAACTTTTCACGATACTTTTCACGCTATCAGCCGGTGTGTCGCGCAGCAGCGCCAAGCCAGCCCGAATACCAACCCTGTGCAAGCCGGCGGCAAACGCGCGGTGGTCAACCTCTGCTTCAGCATGGATAATAACCAGGCTGGGGCGCAGTTTAATAAGTTCCGGTAAGTGCGGCAGCGGCCGTTGGTACATTAAGTGGATGTCAGCCGTCACGCCGTCCGGCCACCAAGTATTCCGCAAATCCGGCGATTTGGTTGGCGCGAAATGCCCATCCATTAGGTCGATGTGTACCCGCTTGGCGAACGGCTCCACCCGTTCCATCTGCTCTCGGTACTCGTGCGAGTCGTAAGCGGTAACGGTCGGACAAACGACAGCCATTTATGGGTTCAGCTCGTCAAGTTGCTGAATGCGACGCTTGAAGCGCGGGGCGCCGGCGAACGCCGTCGATAGAAAAGTCGCCATAATAGAGCCAGCCTCGTCCAGAGAAGTATAACGTGATGATAGACACAGGATATTGCAGTCATCATCATTGCGAGCGGCGCGGGCTTCGGCCTGGTTCCAGCACAGGGCAGCGCGGATGCCCTTGAAGCGGTTAGCGGCAATGCACATGCCCTGGCCGCTGCCGCAGACTAATATGCCGCGGGCCTCCGGGTCGCCGTCGGCCTGCAAAGCGCTGACTACTTTGCTAGCGAATTGCGGATAATCATCATCGGCGCTGAGCGTTTCATCGCCTTCATCGATTATTTCGTGTCCGGCCTGCTGCAATGCTTTGGCCAACTGACCCTTGTATTCGAAACCGTTATGGTCGGCGCCTAGGTAAATTTTCATGATTCACTTCTTGGTTTTGCTGTGCAGCAAACGGCCAGTGTCAGCCACAACTTCTACCAGGCGGTTGCTATAGCCCCACTCATTGTCGTACCAGGCTACGACTTTTAGCATGTTGCCGCCGATTACGGCCGTCAGCTTAAGGTCAACAATAGCCGAGTGGCTGTTGCCGATATAATCACTGCTGACTAATTCTTCTTCGGTGACGTCTAAGATACCTTGCCAAAACGGCTCCTTAGCGGCGTCTTTGAAAACTTTATTGACCTCTTCGACTGTGACATTGCGTTTAGTAATAATTACAAAATCGCTGAGACTGACGACCGGCGTAGGGACACGGATCGACATACCGCCGAAGATACCTTCCAGCGCCGGCAGAGCCTTGGCGGCGGCAATCGAAGCGCCAGTAGTCGTCGGCACGATGTTCTCAGCGGCGGCGCGAGCTTCGCGCAGATCTTTAGCCGGTGCGTCCTGCAACCGCTGGCTAGCGGTATAGCTGTGTGTAGTGGTCATCATGGCTTTTTCTATGCCAAAGTTGCTTTCAATAACGGCCGCCACCGGTGTAATACAGTTAGTAGTACAGGAAGCGTTGCTGATAATATCGCCGGCGGTCTCCAGCTTGTCTTCGTTAACGCCCAGCACTATGGTTTGGGCTTCGTCAGCATGATCGCCTTTAGACGGCGCGCTTAAGACAACTTTTTTTGCGCCGGCTTTGATATGCGCTTCGGCCAGCTCCGGCTTCACGAAAAAGCCGGTGGATTCAATCACCACGTCTATTTTATGTTCTTTCCAGGGCAGGTTCGCCGGATCCTTCTCGGCCAGTACGGCAATGTGTTTTTTATTAACTATTATGCCTTTGTCATCGGAGCCGACATCATAATGATAAGTGCCGTAATTGCTGTCGTGCTTCAGCAAGTGAGCCAATGTCTTGGTATCGGTCAAATCATTAATAGCCACTATTTCCAGATCGCTACGCTCGAACGCCACCTTAAAGGCATTGCGCCCAATCCGTCCAAAACCATTAATTGCCACCCTAGTTTTCATAAATTAATTCCTTTGCTTATGTTTATTTTACCTCTTATGCTCCTATTGTAAAAGTCTATAGCTTGCGAAGCACCAAGTCTACAACTTCGTCAGGCTTAAATTCGCCGCTATCAATCACTAAATCTGCCTTTGAGACAAGATCCAGGCCATTATCGCGAACTCGAACATCCAATTCTTCACCTACTATATCTGGCGATCTTTGTAGCATGCGTTGCCGCCGAATATCATCATCCGCTTTCATGAGTACTATAAAACAATCATCAAAAAAGCTATCCGGCAGTATGGCGGTCTTATCTCTTAACAAAGCATTGTTCGCAGAATAAACGACAATTTTACGCTGGTCGGGCGCAACCACTTCAAAACCGTATCGTTCATAACGATCCTTGCCTAATGGCCGTTGCCAGGCTACTTCTAAATGACCGTCTTGTAAAAATTGCTTGAAGTCGTCGTGCGTAACATGCTTATTTTCCACTAAATCGTCACTTTTGCGCTGCGGTCTTGTAATGTAGCGTTTTGGAAAAGCAAAATCAGCTTCATGATGCCGAAGGCCATTTACAAGCGTGGTTTTGCCGTTACCCGAAGAACCAACAACTATTATTGAGCGAGGCTTTTTCACGTCAGCTAGTCTTACTGTTTTTGGTAGCGGTCGATGCACTCGGCGATGATTTTTTTGGCGTCTTCGATGTCGCCCCAGCCGAGGACTTTGGTGCTACCCGGTTTTTTGAGATCTTTGTAGTGATTGAAGTGCTCGGCGATTTGCTGCTGCCAGCGGCCGCCCAGGTCGCGCAAGTGCCGGATATTGTCGCCGGTATTGCGGTCATCGGCCGGTACAACCACGATCTTGTGATCCATCTCGCCGCCGTCTTCGAAGTTCATAACACCGATAATTTTGGCCTCCAGCCACACGCCAGTCGGAATTGGCTCGGCGCAAACCACCAGCGTATCCAGTTCGTCGCCGTCATCATCCAAAGTCTGCGGAATAAAACCGTAGTTGACCGGTTTGGCATAGATGCCCGGTTCTACCCGGTCCAGCGTAAAAGCGGCCCGCTTGCGGTCCCACTCGATTTTCAGGATACTGCCCTGCGGTATCTCCACGACTGTGTTTACCTTGCCGTCTTGATAATCGCCAGGTGTTAAAACTTGATTAAAATCTGCCATGAGAATATTGTACACTATCTGAAGATGAAAGTTATTGGACACCGCGGCGCCCGCGGCCTCGCCCCCGAAAATACCATCGCTGGTTTGCGTAAGGGTCTAGAGCATCATGTTGATATGCTGGAGTTTGACCTGCGCGTCACTAAAGACGGCGTAGTGATTTTGCACCATAACGCAGACCTGAGCGATCCAGCTGGTAAAAGTCTTAAGATTGCCAGCCACACCTACGCTGAGCTTCATGAACACAAGCCGGACTTGCCGACCTTTGAAAAAGTCTTGGAGATAATTGGCCATCAGGTACCGCTATATATCGAAGTCAAGCGCGATGTGCCGGTAAAACCAATCATAAAAATTCTCAATAAGTATTTGGCCAAGGGCTGGAAAACGGATTATTTTCTGCTTGCCTCTAAAAGCCAGGAAACTTTACTAGAGCTCCACGCCGCATTGCCGGCGATTGAAAAAATCGTTATTGAACCTTGGAGCGGTGTGCGAGCCCACCGGCGGGCCCGCCAAGTCGACGCTAAAATCGTAGCTATGAACCAGCTGTGGTTGTGGTGGGGCTTCATACGTGGCTTCAAGAACAGCAATAGACAACTTTACGCCTACCCCTTGAACAATCCGGCCAAAGCTAAGCGCTGGGCGCGCTGGGGCCTGGCCGGCGTCATCACCGACTATCCCGACCGCTTTGAAAAATAGGTTATAATACTATACATATGCAAGTGACTTTCGTACGCTCCGCACCAGAAGCGAGCAATATCCGGACTTTTTATTTCAAGCCGGAACAGCCGGTTCACTATACCGCTGGCCAATATACCGAGTTGCACGTGCCACACAAAAATCCTGATAAGCGCGGTGACAAACGCTGGTTCACGCTGTCCTCCTCGCCGGAAGACGAATTCCTGACCATCACTACCAAATACGCCGGTGCTGGCAAGAGCAGTTCGTTTAAGAAAGCCCTGTTTTCGCTTAAGCCCGGCGCTGTGCTTGACGCGGCCGAGCCGATGGGCGACTTTGTACTGCCTAAACTTATCCAAACGCCGCTGGTGTTCGTAGCTGGCGGCATCGGCATCACACCTTTTCATAGCATGCTTAAGTGGCTGTCCGACACTGTCGAAGAACGGCCTATTAAGCTGTTGTACGGCGTCCGGACTGAAGATGAGATTGTTTTCCAAGACACCTTTCGAGCATCTGGCGTGGAGCCAATTATTGTAGTTAGCGAGCCGTCCGATGCATGGGGCGGCGAACGCGGGCACCTAAGCGCCGAGCTGATTCTCGGCCTGGAAAAACCATCAGACGATACTCTAGTCTACGTATCTGGCCCCGAACCAATGGTCCAAGCCCTCGGCAAAGACCTGCACGCCGCCGGCCTGGCTAAATCCCAGCTCGTCAGCGACGAATTCCCCAACTACGACGCTATTTAATAGCTAATAGCCGGCTGGTACCAGCGGCGGAGTAGGATTGGCGTTCAGATGTGACCCGCTGTTAGTGGTAATCGTATTTAGTTCACTGTCGGTCTCATCGAAACAATGCTTCATATAGGCTTCCTCGGCATAAGAACCTTGGGGCCAGTTAATTATTCCGCCGCCGTCTGCCGAGATAGGATAAGTGAGAACGTCAACGAACGGCTCATCGAACTGTATTGTTACCAAATAATCATCGGCATTATCCTTGGGTGGCTCAACATCGGTAACCTGTACTGGCAAACGGCAGGCTTGCCAATTTTCCCGTGATCCAGCCTTGAAGGCGAATGTATAAAGACCTTCTATGCACAACCTGTCAGGCGTTACCATGAATCGCTTGCCGCGCTCATAGGTCTCAGTCGTGCAGTGACCGGCTTCGGGAGTGTTCATAATTACGCTTACTATAAACCATTTTATAAATCATGGCAAACATTATCGTTCCGTTGGCGTTAGAAGAGAACGATAATCTAGTTCTGGACGGGGTGAGGGCGGACTTCTAGGTATTCGCGGATTTTGAGGGCAGCGGTGGCGCCTTCGCCGGCGGCACTAGCAATCTGCATGGTGGCCCCGGAACGGATATCGCCAGCGGCGAACACGCCCGGCACGGCGGTTTCTAGGTCGGGGTTGGTTTTTACGAAGCCGACGTCATCTAGTACGATTTTTGAATTGGCGACAAACTGAGAGTTTGGCTTTAGTCCTACGAACACGAACACGCCATCTGTTGGGAACTCGATTTTTTTGCCATTTTTGGTGCCGATGACTTTGGTTACACCCTTGCCTTTCTCGCCAATAATCTCATCTGTCGTCGTACCTAAGTGAACCGTGACCTTGCCTTCGTCAACGAATTTTTGCATCTCGTCTTCTAGTACGTCGCTAGCTTTGACGGTGGAACGCACCAGCAGGTCGATATGTGAGGCGAACCTGGTTAAAAACAGTGCTTCTTGGAATGCTGAGTTGCCGCCGCCGACCACCACCAGCCGCTTGTCGCGGTAAAATGCACCGTCGCAGGTGGCGCAGTAGTGCACGCCGCGGGCATAAAATTCTTCTTCGCCGGGCACGCCAATCTTTTTATAATCACTGCCAGTGGCAATCAGCACGGCGCGGGCTTTCATGTCGCCTTCGGTAGTTTTGAGCAATTTCCAGTCGCCTTGATCTTCGATAGCCGTAATGTCGCCCAGTTCAATAACCGCGCCAAAACGCTCGGCTTGCTTTTGCAGGTCGCCGGCCAATTTCAAACCTTCCACACCATCTGGAAAACCAGGGTAATTATCAATCTTGTCTGTGACAGCCGCTAGGCCGCCAACCACGCCGCGTTCAAACAGCAACGTGTCGATATCTTCACGCGTCGTATAAATAGCCGCTGTCAGCGCGGCTGGACCGGCACCGACAATAACCACATCATGCTCAGGAATTTTATTGTCGCTCATAAACTGGTTCAGATGCCGCGAGTTTAAGTTAAAGCTGGCGCTAGTTTGGCAAGATTGTAGCCGACAACGACTTCTTTACTGTCGTCGCCCTTAGTAACAATAGTCACCGGCACGGTACTGGCACCGCTCATTTCCATGGCTTCGGCTTGGCGATGGGGATGTTCATCGATATTTACCTCATCGTAACTCATACCTTTGGCGCCGAGATATTTTTTGACCATTTGGCAATAAGCGCAGGTATTGCTCGTGAAGATTGTGATGTTTTTGACCATATTGATCCCCTCCGTATATGGATGCTTTGATTTTTGCCAGTAAAGAGAGCGATAGATACCCGGACCGTTCCTTTCCCGAGGGACGGCCTGCTCTTACTTTTCCGACTTTTATGTAATTTATTATTAATTTTTGTCTGCACTGGTGAGGTGCGCTAGCAGAATGATTCTGACTATGCTTAAGATTATATATAGCGCTTGCGATAAAATCAAGACACTATATATTGTGCTTTTTACGCCATTCGGCCCCTATTTGTCGATTTTGGTGACCGTGACGTCGAAGACCAGATCGGCGTTGGCCGGGATGCCGGAACCTTGCGGTGGCTGAGCGCCGTAAGCTAGAGCGGCTGGAATCAGCAAGCGGCGAGTGCCGCCGACTTTCATGCCGGGAATGCCCTGTGACCAGCCGGCAATCACTTGGCTGAGCGGGAAACTAACCGGCTGACCGCTGTCTTTGGAGCTTTGGAAGATAACCCCGGTGCTGGCTACCGCGCCAGTGTAATCGGCGGTGATGGTAGCGCCAGGCTTAATGGTCGCTCCAGTACCGGGAGCGGTATCGATTTCTTGGAGCTGGGGTATGCTGGCAACTGGGGTAAAATTGGCCAATTTAGTACCTTGTAGTTTGTTTTGCACGGTGTTCTCCTTTGATTGATTAGTGGCGGTGCTGCTGCTCGGCTTCTTGTTCTGCTGCGCAGTGGTGTAAATAAATACAATTGCTAGCGCCGACGACGTTATTAGGAATAAGGCCGCGAAAAAGCCAGCGAAAATACGTTCCCGTTTACGTGCCATAGGCTAGGCTGTCTCCATGTTATTAATTGTAATAGTTATTGACTGCTGAGGGAAATTATTCGGCAGGATGTTCAAAAGTACCTTTTTTAACTCACCAGGTAGTAAATTCACCGTTGGCAGGTCCTTGAGCGGCAACCAGCCCGGCTGGAATGAATTTTGTCCGGGCACATTGATCTTAGCTTCAACGGAATCCTCTGCTAGCTCGGGCTCGCCGCTAACATAATCACACAGATAGATATATTGCGTGCCGAAGCCGCCACCCTGCTGGGTAATCACCAACCTATGGTTCTTGACCTCAATACCAGTTTCCTCGGCCAACTCGCGGTACAGCGCCTGTTCCGGCGTTTCTCCGGGATCAACCGCGCCGCCGACCAGGCTGCAATATTTCCGGCCGGCTTTTTCACGGCGCATAACTAGCAGAGAGTCGTCTTTCAATACAATCGCCCGCGCGAACTGTTTCACTCGGCCTAGATCCTTTCGGCGCCAAATTTGGTTTTGGCGGCCGCAGCCACCGAATCGAGCAGTTTGTTAACTTCCGGGTCGGTCAGTGTGCGGTCATAGCTGGCTATTTTCAGGTGGAAGGTGACTTGCTTGTGAGCTTTGTCCTCTTCCCGCTGGAAAATATCGCGCGGGCGCAAGCCCAGCAAAGTATTTTTGGGCTGGGCTTTGCTGAGTTCGTCGGAAACGAAATCATACAACTCCTGATAAGCCAGGTCAGCCGGGACTTTTAGCGTGATGTCTTGCGTGACTTTCGGAAACCGCGGCAAAGAGACATATGATTGATTCTTTTGTTGATCATTTCCCGTCAATAACAGCGGGTCAATCTCAAAACCGGCTGCCGAAGATGAGAGTTTCAACGATTTACGAACTGACAGCTTGAATTCTCCTACGACCCCCCAAATCAATCCCTCGTTATCTCTCAGGACCGCACTCCGCGCAGGCTCGAAAGGAGCCGTCATCTGCTCTATCCAAGGATTCTTATACAGGTCTGCGTCTTTCAGCGGCTCAAGGCTGACGGCTTTCCGTAGTTGAGGGCCGGACAGCAAATTCATCAGGTATTTTTTTGCTATATAATATGGCGCCTCGGCACGGCTTCCTTTCGCGGCATACACAAAACTCAAAGCGTTTACTTCTTTAGGTACATTTGGATTTTCATGATCGTCTTCGCCCATAACGTGCGCTTTTCCAATTTCGAACAGGGCGAACTCGTCGTAGCCGGCTTTTATGTTGGGGTGGACTTTTTCGAGCAGGCTTGGCGTTAGGCTGAGGCGATAATATTGTAGGTCCGGGCTGAGAGCACTAGCGATTTCGAAGGCTTGCGATTTGTCTTGGCCGACTTTTTCCAGCAGGTTGCCGTGAACGAAGCTGTAGGTCAGGACTTCGTTGGCGCCAGCCTTGGCCAGCTGAGAGCGGATTTTAGATTTTAGCTCTAATAGCGAATCTTTGCGAGCCGGCGTCAGGTCGCGTTTGGGCAGTGCCAGCGGCAAATGGTCATAGCCATACAAGCGGCCAATTTCTTCTACTACATCTTCACGCAGTTCAATATCGGTCCGCCAGAATGGTGCGGTGACGGTTAGCTCGTTACCGTTGGCTTCAATCTTGAATTCGACATTTTCTAGTAACTTTTTCATTTCGTTAACAGACAATTCCAGGCCAAGCCGTGCATTTATAAAATCGGCCGAGACTTTAACCGGCTCGTATAGTGAACCGCGCTCCAGAACCTTTTTGTCTAAATTATTATCGTCAATCACCGGGCCGGCAACCTTGCAGATC
>CAYRVE010000004.1:0-13107 GCA_964427685.1 uncultured Candidatus Saccharibacteria bacterium
ATTGGTCATTAGTAGAGGCTGAATAAGATTAGTAAATATCCAATATTTGACGGAGTAAACTCAACGACAAACTGGATATTTACTAATCTTATTCAGCCTCTACTAATGACCAATCCGATTTGTTTAGATGCTTCTGGCGGTGCCTGTGACAATACCATTTATAAAATCTGGTCCAGTTTTAGGATTTATGGTGATATCTTTTTGGTGATAGTCCTGCTGGTCATTGTATTCGGCGAATCAATTGGCGGCGGCTTGATCGACTCCTATACGGCTAAGAAGGTGCTGCCTAGGTTGCTTGCGGCAGCTATCCTGATTAACCTGTCCATATATATTGTGGCGCTAGCTGTAGATATCACCAACGTTGTCGGCGGCGGATTAGGTCAGCTAATAACAGCGCCTTTGCAGGGCAATGGAGCTTTCAAAATTCAACCAGACGGCGTTACGCAAGGCGCTATAGCCGCGTTTGGCGCCACTGGCCTACTTGTAGGCGGTTTCGCGCTTGGGGTCACGGGAATTGCTTTGCTTATGGTGGGGTTAATCATAACCGGCGCGATAGCTATGGTTGGAATTTTTGTGACTTTAATACTTCGGCAAACAATAATAATGGCGCTGTTACTGATATCCCCGGTGGCCTTTGCTTTGTGGTGCCTGCCTAATACACAACAATGGTTTAAAAGATGGTGGGACACACTTTTCCAAATGCTGCTAGTCTACCCCATGATAGTGGTTTTGTTCGCGGTGGCAGATGTTATGTCATACGTCACACAGCACAATGGCTCTGGTGGAGTCTTAAGTTCTATCGTCGCCTTTATGTTGCTTATTATCCCCTTGTACTTGGTGCCGTTTACGCTACGATCATCTAATCGAATGCTGGGGGCTATTCATGGAGCGGTATCTAATGTTGGCCGGCAGATCAACGCCGCCACGGGTAAGAGGGCAATTGGAGCTGCCGGCCAAGAGGTTGGCAAAAACTGGGAAGCTACCAAGGCTGGCAATCGCTTCCGCGGCGGTACGGATTACAATCGTAGAGGCAGGCTAAACTCACTGCTTCAGGGAGCGACACTTGCCACGCCGGGCAATGTAGGCTTTAATCCACGTAAGATGAGAGAACGCCTAGATGCAGCCCGTTCAACGCGAACTTCAAACTTATCCGCTGAGGTGGAAAAGAGCGAAGCAGCCCGTTCTGTTATAGGTAACGACGATCTGTTGAAAGCAAGTGTACATGGTACGGGTTCCGAGGCTGACTCACGGGCGTACTTGCAGAGCATTGGCCAAAGAGGCGCCGAGCTGGATCAAAACGTAGCGGCAATCAGGCAAGCAAAGCGTGAAGTAGGGTCTGCTAACTTTGAAGACTTCGCCGCTGCCAACTTGGCCGGCACGGGTACCGGCTACGGCGGCGGCTTTGTCGAAATGGCCGGCACCATTAATCGTGTAGCTGGTAACGATAGAGCCAGGGCTGCCCGTATCATGAACTCTGCGCGAGGTCAGGCCGAACGCGCCAAGCGCGTCGATCTTTATGGCCCAGGCTTCGCAACTTCCGCCGACGTAATGTCGCAATTGTATACTGGCGAAACTACTCAAGAGGCCGCCCAAGAGCGCATAACGGATGAGGCTCTTAGGGTCAAAAGTGCTGGTGAGATCGGCACTGCGCGCAACAACGCCCTTACGAACATGGTGCCAGCCATTCAGCGGCGACTGGCCAGGTCCCAAGCTAACGTTACAACTGCTCACGCTAGCGGTGATGCCGATGCCATAGCCCGCGCCGAGCATGATTATAAGCGGGTCGCTGCCCACACGGCTTCACTGCTTGATGTTGCCGGCTCCGCCAGTCCAGAAAATGCTGAGGTCATCGGGGATATAATGGGCCAGAACGTACAAGCCGATGAATACACCGAACGGGCTGTGCTGAATCCCGAAGGCAAAGAACAAATCAGCCCTGTTACCGGTAAGACAATTACAGAGAGAGTGAAGACCGGCAACAAAACTACTTCTACCTTCGGCTCTTCTTTAGACGATATGCGGTCAGACCGCGAGTTCCAGCAGTATCGGCGTGAATATGGTTCGGCTAGGGAATCTGCCGCGGCAGAAGCGGGGGGCCCACCTGAGCCAACCGCCCCTCCTGAAGCCTAAGGCTAGATTGACTTCTCATACTTTTTATGCTAATATAAGAGTATGAGCGAACAGCGCCCTTACGACGAAGATCAATTACAAAGACTCACCGATCATATGCTGGATACTGATACTCGTACCGTTCACCATCCAGTCCCGGAAACCAGAGAACCCGATCCCGCAACAAGCGCTGATATTGAGCCTTACCCGGGGACTTTTAGGGAAGCCGGCACGGCTTTAAGCGGACTCCGACGCGCATTAACTCCTAGAGGCCGGGCACATAGAGCCAGACAGAGAGCCAGACAGTCTGCGCACAGACAAGCCGTAGTTTCACATGTTGCCGATAGGATAACTAACCCCCGGCAAACCGATGATCCAAACGAAAAAACTGCCTGGGTTGGCACGCACAAGCCTGAGGACGAGTCAGGACAGCCCAACATCCTCCGACCAGCTACCAGATCTGAGATAGCCGCTGATAGGCGCATTGAGAGAAAAATACTGAAGGAGCGCCGGGCGCGCAATAAGAGCCAATGGTTAGAAAGTTCTTACGGCTCCCAATTAGATGCTAGGAGCGGGCACCGCTTCTCGCGTCCTGAAAGAAAGCATATGCGCTACACCGCCAAACAAATAAAGAAACTGGACAGAAAAGCAGAAGTTTCGAGTACCAAACGCGACTTGATAACAAAGACCGGGAACACACCGCGCTATTATCTAGAAGCAAAGAAGTATGATGTTGTGCGAACGGCAGATCGATTAAAGGTTCCTCAGGCTTATGAAAGCGTCGTGGATTCCGCATACGCATTAGGCGATGAAATCCTCGACCGTCATTATGAAGCACTGGACTTAACGAAAGAGCAGATGGAGCGGCTACGTAATACGACCGCCTTTAGATGCGGACACCTCGCGGTGAAAGGTACTGTAGCCCTGACTAAATTTTATAAAGAAGCTGGCCAGAATGCGGGTAAACTTTACTTGCGCGGCGGCAAACATGTCGCTAAGAAAACAGCGAAACACGCTAGTCAAACCACCGCTAAGGTCAAATCAAGAGTACGATCAAAAAAATCAGAACACAGCGACCAGTAATAACGGTCGGCCAACAACTTTAGCTAAGTCATTACGCGTCTTTTAACATAACCTGTATCTGGGTTATAATTTAGGTACGTTATGGCAACATACAAACTGATTCAGGACATTGAGGCTGAGGATCATATCCTTGGACCGTTGTCATTGCGCCAGTTTATCTTTGCCCTGTTGGGGGTTTTTTGCTGGTATTTATCATTTATTGCCTTTGTAAAACAAGGCTACTTTTTCCTGGTCATTACCGTGCCGCCGGGGCTTTTCTTTAGCTTCTTCGCCATCCCGTTCGGCCGCGACCAACCCACCGAGATATGGGCGCTAGCTAAACTACGCTTTTGGTTTAAGCCGCGCCGGCGCCTTTGGGATCAGAGCGGCGTAAAAGAATTGGTGACTATTACAGTACCAAAAAAAGTCGAGCGGGTGCTGACCAAAGGCTTTAGCCAAAGCGAGGTCCAAAGCCGGTTGAAGGCTCTGGCCAACACATTGGACAGTCGCGGTTGGGCCATTAAGAATGTTGGTACGGGCGCCTATACGCCGTCCGACACCACAGGCCAGGACGGGTCGGATCGTTTGATAGATATTGGCAGGGTGCCGCAAGAGGTGCCGAGTTACGACGTGCTGGCCTCGGACGATATCCTGGACGAAGTAAGCAACCCAGTAGCCCAGCAGTTCCAAAGTATGATTACACAGTCGTCCAAGCAGCACCGGCAAGACCTGATGGATGAACTCAATGGAATCAGGGCCAACCAGACGGTTAGTAAAGCTCCGGCGCCAGATATAGCTAGCGCACATAGTAATGGTTGGTTTATGAGCCCCCCTGCCGCGCCGGCTACAACTCCACCGGCTAGTGCGGCTAGTGCCCCAGTCGCGGCGCCGGTTGCACCCGCACTTATTCCCGTCCGGCCACAAGCCCAGCCACTGGCCTATTCACACATGCGCACCTTGCGACCAATGGGGCAGACAGCTAGCCAGCCAGCAGACAGCCAGCAGCCATCTCCCAGTGGAGCGCCATCTGGTGCGGCAACGCCCGACCCTGCTATACTATCATTGGCAAATAACAACGATTTGAACGTGTCGACACTGGCTCGTGAAGCATATAAAGCTACGCACGACGATGAGCCGTCACAGAACGAAGTTGTAATTTCACTGCACTGATCAGTGCCCTCTATATGAATTGGGTGGGATCAATCAGACAAACAAAAGGTGGGCGATAGATATGAATCCTGCAGATCCGAACCAAGGCAACCCGACAGCCGGACAACCGGTCAACATGCCTCAAATTCAGTCAACCGCCTTGCCTCGGGATGCCGCTAGCCGTTTTGTACCGTCAATCGCCAACCCTGACCAGCCCAAGCCGTCGAAACCAGCACCAGCGCCAATTCCTACGCCTCCGCCCGCGCCAACTCCACTTCCTCAGACTCCAGCTCCCCAGCCAGCACCACGTCCAGCGGCGGCTCCGGCCCAGCCGGTAGTCAGTAAAGCGCCGTCCCAGGCAGCCAGGCCTAAAAACCCCAACAGTACCCAAAACTCCTTGCAAATTGCCGAGGTTCGCGATGGTATAGTCATTATGAACGACGGCTCCTACCGTTCGGTGGTTATGGTTAAGAGCATTAACTTTGACCTGATGAGCCCCCAGGAACAGGAAGCCGTCGAGTTTAGCTATCAGGGCTTTTTGAACTCCTTGTATTTCCCAATCCAAATTTTTATCCGCTCCCAGAAAGTCGACCTTCAGCCCTACATTGCCAAGCTAGATAAAATTCGCACCGAGCACGATAATATGCTGCTGGCTCTGCTGATGGAAGATTACATTACTTACATCGACGACCTCAGCCAGCACACCAATATCATGGATAAAAAATTCTACGTGGTGATTCCATTTTTCCCAGTTGCCGACACCCAAAAAGCCATCAAACAGAGTAAAAACTTCGTGACCGGGCTGGGTGGATTATTTAATAAGAAAGACCAGCACGTGGTGATTAACGAGCCCGATCTAGAGGCCGCCAAAACTGAGCTTCGCAACCGCGTGCAGTCAGTGCTGGCCGGCTTGCTGCAGTCCGGTATACAAGGCTTGCCGCTGGATACACAGGAGTTGATAGAGTTGTACTATGATACCTACAACCCGGATACGGCTACCCGCCAGCAACTGAATAACTTTGATGAGCTATCGGCTGATGTCGTTACTAAAGGTACCGGCGCGGCACCGCAGGCCCACCTGCAAAGGGAGCTAGAGTAATGTTCGGCCGCAAGAAAAAAGTCACGACTGATCCAGCAGCTATTGCCCAAGCCCAACGCGCCCAAGAAGAGCAGGAAGTGCAAGCGGCTTTCCAGAAGGGCATTACCGCTCTGCGCGACTTCATCGCTCCCAGCTCTTTGGAGTTCAGTAGCACCCACTTTCAGCTTGGCACGCGTTATGCCCGAACATACTATGTCTATGGCTACCCGCGCCAACTTTATACAGGCTGGCTAAGCAGTATGGTGAACCTCGACGAGGTTATCGATATGAGCCTGTACATTTATCCGGTGGAAAGCCAGATAGTGTTGGAGAATCTGAAGAAGAAAGTCACCCAGCTGGAAGCTGGCATCCAGATAGATAATGAGAAGGGGCGTGTCCGCGACCCGGGCAAGCAGGCGGCCATCCTGGATGCCGAAGAAATCCGCGACAAACTGCAAGTCGGCGAAGAGCGCTTTTTCCGGTTTGGCTTGTACTTTACTTTGTATGCTAACAGCATGGAAGAGCTGGAGTTTGTCAGCCATAAAGTAGAGTCGATGCTTGGCCAGCAGCTGGTTTACAGCAAGCCGGCCAGTTCTCAACAGGAGCAGGGCTTGAACAGTACAGTGCCGCAGTTAGTCGACCAGCTGCAAATTCGCCGCAACATGAGCACCGGCGCCCTCAGCACCAGCTTCCCGTTCACCAGCGCCGATCTTAGCCAGGATAATGGCATCCTTTACGGCATCAACATGCATAACTCCGGCTTGGTTATTTTCGATCGTTTCAGCTTGGAGAATGGCAACTCGGTAGTCTTCGCCAAGTCTGGTGCTGGCAAAAGCTTCAGCGTTAAGCTGGAGGCCTTGCGCAGCATGATGTTCGGTACGGAGATATTTATTATCGACCCGGAGAACGAATACCAGCGTATGTGCGAGGCGGTCAACGGCGCCTATGTACGTCTGAGCTTGAACTCCAACACCCGCATAAATCCCTTTGACCTGCCCAAAGTGGTGGACAGTGAAGAGGCCGACAACGCTTTGCGTTCTAACCTGATTACTCTGCACGGATTACTGCGGCTGATGATGGGCGGCGCCCAGACCCAGATGCTTGGCGGCAATGCGTCCACTATGCCGGCCCTGGCTCCTAGTGAAGAGGCCGACCTCGACGCAGCCTTGATCGAGACCTACGCCAAAGCCGGCATAACCAATGATCCGTTAACCCACACCGGCGTCCCGCCGACGATAATCGAACTGTATGATACGTTGCTGCACATGGGCGGCACCGGACCGCAGCTAGCACAACGCCTGCGCAAATACACTACGGGCACTTTTGCCGGCATCTTTAGCCAGCAGAGCAACATTGACATCAACAACCCGCTAGCCGTTTTTAACCTACGCGACCTGGAAGACGAACTGCGGCCGGTAGCCATGTACATCGTCTTAAATTACATCTGGAACAAGACCAAAAGCGACCAGAAACGCCGCTTATTAATTGTCGACGAGGCCTGGCAGCTGATGAAATACGAAGATTCGGCCAACTTCTTGTTCAGCTTAGCCAAGCGGGCCCGCAAATATAACCTCGGCGTAACAACCATTACCCAGGATGTCGAAGATTTCATGGGCTCGCGGATGGGCCGGGCGATTGTAGCCAACGCTTCTATGCAATTTCTGCTCAAGCAGTCACCGACTGCCGTTGATGTCCTAACTGACACTTTTAAGCTTACTAGTGAGGAGCGCAAGCGGCTCAGCCAGTTCCCGGTTGGCCAAGGGCTGTTCTTTGCCGGCCAGAACCACGTACACATCCAAGTGGTAGCTAGCCCTACGGAGACCAGCTTGATTACTACAAATCCCGAACAGGTGGCCCAGATTAACGCCGCTGAGCAGGCCGGTATTCAGATAAACAACCGGCCGGGCCAACCGGCCGGGCCGCAGGCTGGCGCACTAGACCAAGTGCAAGGTACGATTGACCTCGGCAATCGACTGTACCCCGGTAGTACCGGTTCGGCGAAGTAAGGCCAGTGGTCTTCTGGCATGATGGTCAGGTATAATAAAACCATAAGAATTTAAGAGGCTCTGATGAAATAAACATGGCAAATTCGGTATATGATCCCGACAAGCAGGGCGAGCGGGGCTACCATCCGCCTAATTTAGATGCACGCGATAATCAGCCAGCCGGTGACTCCTCCGATCCCAGAACCATACACAAAAACCCGGCCAAAAATCCTGAAGATGCTGGTTCGCAGGAAGATCTGCGCAATGCGGAAAGTTCCGGCAACGGCCTTTTCAACCCACAGGGCGACCAGGTAGGCGGCAGTTCGGTTGCAGATGGTTTGACGTCAGCAGAGTCCCGGGGTAGCCGCGGGGATACCGGAACAGCCGGGGGATTCAATTTCAACCCAAAAGGCGGCGACAGTCGCGGTGGTGTTAATAATGCTCTCAAATTAGCCGCTAAGCACAAAAAGAAGATTGGCATAGGTGTTGGCGTTGGCGGCGGCCTAGCCGGTATAGCGCTAATGATTTTCTTTCTTCTTATACCGTTAAAGATTGAGCATATTGTAAGTAACCTGCAGAACCGGTTTTTTGCAACTTCAGAAGATGCTGTTGGAAAAGAAACCGATCACTTGCTAAAAGGCTACATTAAAAGAATCCTGCCAAGCTACAAAAATTGTCATGGCACCATAGACAAAAACTGCCATACAAGCATAACCGGTAGCGGGCCGGTGAACGACCTGTACCGCAGCTGGTCCAATGCCCGGCTCGAAAACAAGCTGGCTTCTGATTATGGAATCGAGTTCAATTATGACAAGCATAGTAGAACCTATTTCTTGAAGGCTCCTGGCAGCAACCCAAATGGGGACAATATCGGCCCCAACGGAGAGGGCCTGGATAGCGATTTCCAGCGGGCCGACCGGGCCACCATGCGCAATGCTATCAGTGATGCCATGCAGAATGAAACTAGATGGAAACAGGTCATGTACCGTTATAAAGTTGGCCGGCTGTTAGAAGGAAAATACGGCATTAAGCGATGTATTATTTTCTGCGGCACCAAGGATGCTCTAGCAGACAAGAAAAACGCGAAAGTGGTAGCTGCCCAGATATATTTAGTCCAGCGTGTTATAACCCCGCGCAATCAGAGTTTGGGCATTGTCATGCAGTGTTTACTTGACACTAACTGTGTACCTGAGGACACACAACCCACTCAAATAAGCGACCAGGAAGGAGGATATACCGAGCAGGAAAATAAGGACACGGATACTGTCGTCCGCACAACGCTTGTCCAGCTAGCTAGTACATACGGGCTAGATGACGCAGATAAGCTTGTGGCTCAATATAAAGAAATTAGCGATAAGGGTTTTCAGAAATATCTCGTCGAGAAGGTATTTGAAAAAATCGGCCTAAAAGCCATAGCCTCACAAGCTGCTGATGCCGTGCCGATACTTAACATTATTTCATCTGCCTCTAATGTCATCAGCCTGGCAAGTAACGCTGGGCCCGCAATAACCAAACTTGGCTATATAACCAACGCTTCAGCAGCGGTCAGCACTTATATGATGTATCGGACTTACAGTGATGAAATCCATACGGGGCATGCTGATGCCTCCGAGGTAGGTTCGATGGTTAGCTCGCTTGGTTCAGGCAATAATGGCGCACCTTCAGACCCAGAAAAAGGCGGTACCGCCGGGGCCGAGCAAACACCGCTTTATCAGAACATAATTGACGGTGATAGTTCTCCGCCCCAGACTACTTTGATTAATTCTGTGTTGCCCGGCAAGGCCTACGCGGCTTCAAGAGCCAACTCTAGCGACTATGTTTGTGCAAACGGTAAGCCGGTGCCGGCTGGCCAATTGGTATGTAGTGAAGAGGTGCTGGCTCAGAGTAACCCCGCTCTGGACTCGGCACACCAGTTTTTGAGCCTTCCGGGCATTAGTACGGTTACCGACTTGGCTCATGGCATAGCTGGCTTTACCGGCACTATAGGCAGTTTATTTGGCGACGTGATTCATGCTATTCCGGGAGTAGGCGCTTTAGCTGACAGTGCCTCGTCGCTAGTAGGCAACATTTTGAACCCCTTCTTCGAAAAAGTAATTACTGTGTTAATCCCAAGTCCCTTCGGCAGTAATATGAGCGGCGGTCGCACGTTCGATATGATGGCGGCCGGCTCCGATGTGTCTGGTAATAATTATGCCAATGATGGACTGGGCGGAAAACAGTTATCACCAACGGAAACCGCGGACATCATTAACGAGCAGCAGGCTGAAAGACAGCAAAACTTCACACACCAGCCGCTTTTTGCCCGTTTATTCAGTACTGATAGTCAAGATTCCTTGGTTTCTAAAGTCGCTATGAGTATACCGCTTGGCTTCCAAGCCGACGCCCTCAATGGTGTCGCCAGCCTACTGAACCCACTGGGTTCTATCAGCCATGGTTTTAGCTCTATTTTATCCGGGCGGGTCAGTGCCGCTGCCACTGCCCAGCCGGACCCGTTTGGCGTCACGCAATATGGTTATCCAGACGGCTCTATACCCACCGACCCGGAAGCCTATTGGAATGCTCACTGCTCGGATAATTCAGCCCAGTCATACCAAAATGATCATGATTTCCAAAGTACTGGGGGAGGCAAAGGCTGGGTCGGAACAGCCGAGACTGACACAACGACCGGTATGCCAGTCAACAAAACCACTAACGCTTGTCTATTAATTAAAGCAAGCGTTGGTAGCGCTGGTGGCTTATTCGATACAAGCAACCTGACCCAGTACGATCTGGCAGACCAGAGTAACTCTGGCTCTGTTACTGCGCCGGCCGGAGGCGGTAGCGCTCCTTCAGGTAACGTACAGCAATTAGCCCAGCAAATTCTGTCAGCGGCACAATCAGGAAAGATCAAGTTTGCAATTGTTAACCCCGCTAATAGCAGTGATGGTTCAACCGCTGAAGACAACATCAAAGAAACAGCTGCCGGAAATGCGGCCAACACGAGTACCAGCTGCTTGGGCGGGGGGACCTTAGCGCCGAACAGAACAGTTGACCTCAGTCCGACTTTGCTCCAATTCATAGTGGACTTAAGCAACACGACGAGTTTCACGATTAACGAACTAGCAGGCGGCTGCCACGCTCCAGATTCGAATCACTACGCGGGCAAGGCAGTAGACTTTGGTTGTCCATTTAACCCCGGCCCGGCCGACTCAGCTGGCAATAAATACAATATTTCCGATGGCACCGGTGAAACATGCTCTAATGCGGGGCACTATCATTACTCTATAGGTGGCAACTAATGTCTATGAGAATTCTTGCAAAACTGCTGTATAGAAGCCCGGTCAGCTTGGGCAGGGTTAATATTCACAGGTTTTTTATGGTAGTCGCGTTACTTACTGCCTGCTCTATGGTATTTGCGCCATTATTGCCCACTGTAAGAGCCGATCCGCTATCACCCGACGAGATTAAAGCTGTGAACCAGTACCCGAATTGGGTAGCCGATACTTGTAGTGCCGCCGCGACAGCTACGACTGGCTCGACAAATAACGGCAATGTGTACGTGTTGGGTGACTCCGTACTTGTAGGAGCATACTATGACACTGGCAACCTAAACAACGACTTAAATAATGCTGGTTGGTCGGCCCAAGCAGACGCCTCTGGCGGCCGCGGTATGTCTTATCCCGGAACAGACCCCAGAGGCAATCTGCCAGGTAAAACCAAGTCTGGCCTAGATGCTATTAAGGCCGATTCTGATACCATCAAATCCTCCAATACGGTTGTCATAGAGCTGGGTACCAACGAAACTGATCCGCCGGCTGGCGCGAGCAAGTCTTCGGCTTTATTCAAAGCCGAAATGGAGCAAGCGATTAGTGATGTTAAGAACATTAATAGCTCAGCTACAATCTATTGGGTAAACCTATTCTCAAACGCTACTCAACCTTATACGCCATGGGTGAGCCAATATAACCAGGTTATAAGCTCCGTGGCATCGGATAAGGGTATCAACGTAATCGACACAACCAAGGCGGGTATCAGCCTAAGCTCAGATGGAATTCACCCTGATACTGCCGGCTATAAAACTCTATCAACAACAATTACATCGGCGATCGGCCAGCCCGGCTCGGCCAGCCCGAGCAATCCGGCCGGAGGCGGAGCTGGTGGTGGCGGCAGTGGCGTCGTTTGGCCATTTGCAACCAAAGACCATACCCAGTTCAACCGTATCGATCAGGGCTGGGACATCCAAGACCAAGCTGGCGCTGGAATATACGCCATTGCCCCCGGGACGATTGACACCTACCAGCCGGATCCTGGCGGGTTTGGTAATGATTACCCTGTCGAGCATTTAGATAATTCGATTGGCGGGCCGTCTGACTGGGTTTACTACGGACACGTACATATAATACCCGGCCTGAAGGGCAAACACGTCGATGCTGGCCAGCTGATAGCACATGCCAATACTACGGACGGCGAAAATGGGTCGGCCGCTCCGCCAGGTTGGTTAGAAATTGGTTTTGCTCAGCCAAATACCGACGCTCCTGTACAGATCGGCAGTGAGACGGTTGCTACCCAAGCCGGACAAAAGATGCATGACATACTGATAAATGCCCAGCCATCCACCGGTGGCGCCGCGGTAACCGATCCGGGCAACCAGGCAGGCAACTGCTGTCCGGGCGGCGCCGGCGCCGGCGTTAGTGGCGGCATCGGAAGCCTAACAGGTAATACCCCCGAAGAACAGGTCTGGAATTTTTTCAAGGCCGCCGGTCTTAGCGACAATGACGTAGCCGCCGTAATGGGTAACTTGGATCAGGAGTCTGGTTTTGTACCCACGGCAATAGAGAATGGAGGCAATACTCAGGACCCCACCAGCGTCGGGCACACAGGGTGGGGGCTTGCCCAATGGTACGGGGATGAGGTTTTGGGCGAAGCAAGAGATAATCATATCAGCGGTCCAATATACGAGCTATTGACCCAGTTAAACCTTATCTTGGCACAAATGCATGGCTCGGCACCCACAGGCACAAACGATACATTTTCGGGCATCCAGCATAAGTCTTCGCTCACCGATAAAGTTAATTATTTCGAGCAGTATTATGAAGGTGCTGGCATCTCCGGCCCCCGGCTTGGAGACGCCATAACAATTCTTGGCCAATACGGTGGTACGGGCGGTGGGGCGGCACCCGTAGGCGGAGCTGGTGGAGCGGGCGGCTGCGCCGGCCCCGTTTCTAGTCCTAGCGGTTACCAAAATCCTTTGCGCGACTGGAATAACCTGATAGATAACCGGGTTGATCAAGGAGTTGATTATTCCGGTGTCGGACCCATATATGCTATTGGCAATGGCACCATAGACTATGCCAGCAGCTCAACAAGCTGGCCGGGCGGGAACTATATTAGCTACAAACTCACAGATGGGCCGGCAGCAGGCAAAGAGGTGTATGTCGCCGAGGACTGCAATGTAGAAAGTGGCATTTCCCATGGCAAGTCAGTCACCTCAAACACCGTCCTCTGCAAAACCACTACAGCAGGAGGATATATATATATCGAGACTGGGTGGTCGGCACCTACAATTGATAACGCAATTGATACGACCCTGCAGCCCGGCTGCTACGATATTAAT
Source organism: uncultured Candidatus Saccharibacteria bacterium (assembly GCA_964427685.1). Classification (GTDB taxonomy): domain Bacteria; phylum Patescibacteriota; class Saccharimonadia; order Saccharimonadales; family UBA4665; genus JARIHC01. The sequence goes on from CAYRVE010000004.1 coordinate 12,977, forward strand.
AATTCAAAATCTACTGCGTTTGGGATGAACTTCCGGGATCTTATGGTGTCACTCGGCGTTAAATCCGGCAATGAGGTTGATAAACCAATAGTTTGTTCCTTACCGAGCGGGTGGCCAACATGGTAATAAGG
>CAYRVE010000005.1:0-11915 GCA_964427685.1 uncultured Candidatus Saccharibacteria bacterium
ATGATCTTGTACAGGAAGGCATGTTTGGTTTTTACAAAAGTGTTAGGGACTACGACGGCGAAAGTTCATCATTCAATAACTTTGCGCAGCTTTGTATCACCAGGCAGATTATTACAGCTGTTAAAACAGATACCCGAAACAAGCACAAGGTCTTAAATCATGCCGTAAGCTTCTCAAAGCCGGCACCAAACACGGACGAGGGAACGTTTGGCGACATACTGCCAGACCGTGGCCTGCCTCCTGACGATATCGTTATTGGTAGAGAAAGTTTTGACGGGTTAATTAAGTTCATCGTTTCAGAACTCAGTTTTGTTGAATATTTTACTCTTAAAATGTATATGGAAGGTGAAGCCTATGAGGCTATCGCAGAGGAGTTGGACACCGACGCTAAAAGTGTAGATAACGCTTTGCAAAGAGTTAGACGCAAAGTGGCTGAGCACATTAATGCAGGAGAGTGAACTTGCAAAAGGTTTGCATATTAACTGTATAGGTGCAATAATAATATTCCAATGAGTCCGGAAGCTGCGAGAATAGCCGAAAACGGTCTTGACCAAAGCGACCCTAGAGTTAGGGCTCTGCTTGAGTCGCCGTTGATTCAGCAATCCGAAGTTATCGGCATCCGCGAGGGCGGCATCGTTGACTGCTGGGTGCCAACTGAACTGATTGACCATGAGGAAGTGCCGGTCAAAGAAGAATGGGCCCGCTCCCTGGCCAACGAAATGAATGATATAGCTGAGTCCAATGGCGGCACAGGCCAGTTGTCAGCGGTAGTTATGGGCTTGATAGAGGGCGAAGACAAACTAAAGATTATGGATGGCTTTCACCGCGACGCGGCACTTATAAATAACGGCGAGAAAAGAGTTTACTCAGCTGTCCAGCTCACCGATTGGGATGGTTTATACGATGTGCGCATCTTCACCGCCAAAGACCACGCCCACGTCAGGTTCTCCAGAGTTGTACAGTGGATCCGGGAAGTCTGGGACTTTTCGGACTTAGCCGATAAAATGTCAATTGAGCAAGCCGTCCTACTGTATAGATTTGAGACGGATGGCTCTAAGCTAGGCATAGACCCTGAGGACGTATCAACAGCCAAAGCCTGGGTAGCCCGCAAAGAAGAACAGTGGGACATGGCAGCCATGACCATTCACAGTCACTTAAAAGTTGCCGAGACTGTTGACCCTAAACTTATCCACTCGACGCGCGAAAAGAGAAAGAGCGCCAAGCTAGAAGCGCCAACGCAAGCTATAATCAAGGTTTTTTCGGAACACCTACCAAATGATTTTCAGTTGCAAAACTTAGTCATGGAACAGGCTAAAGATCACAACTTGACGGGGCCTGAGGTAAAAACATTGAGCGATCTAGTAGCTGGCGAAGATCCGGAGGAAGCCCAGTCCAAGTTGTCCAAAGTTAACTTTGATGAGCTAAAGCCAAGCCTTGGCAAAAGTCAGCAAAAGGCTCAAAGGCGATCACATGACGCCCGGCATAAAGGCGCCAGTGTTTTTACCAGGGCCGAATGGGAAATCCAAAGCGTTTTGCGGAGAGCTCAGTTATCGGTAGAGAGAGGTGAAGAGATAGATGACGATATGGCGGTAAATATTTTTGAAGCAGTCAGCCGAGCAGATGCTTTGATGGCGGATATAGCCAGGACCGCTATAGCTCTAAACCAGCTATTGGGTGAAGAAACCGAACCCATGCCTGACGCACTAGGAGCCAACGCTAGCAATCAACAACCAGTATCAACTAAGCCGGCCGAAGCCAAAACCGATGATACTGGTGAATTGCGGCGGGATATACTGGATTACTTAACCGACGGTGGCGAAGTAGGTTCGCTCAGTTCGTTTAGCCATCGAGAGCTGTTGGCCTGTTTTAGAGAAATCGAGACGCAGAAAGACCAGCCGGATGGCTGGCGTGAAAGGTTTCTTAAAGTTCAACAAGCCGGTTTATCTTGATAGGTAGCGCTAGCTTCTAGGTAAATGGTCGTACAGATGGTTCAGGCCGTAGTCGGTGCGAACCATTTCTTTGATGTCATCCAGCGAGCTGCCGAATTTTACGCCAGGATTCAAAGTCCCGTAGGGATCGAAGATTTGCTTAACTTTAGCCAGCAGTGCGTACGATTCCGGACCGTATAGAGCTTCAAGGTATGGTGTGCGCAAGCGGCCGTCACCACCAGTGGCGCTAATAGTACCCCCCAGGTCCATGACCAGTTTGTTATAAGACTCCATCAGCCGGAAGGCTTTTTGCCTATCGCCTACCTGGCCTAGGTTCAATTTGGGCTGGAAGTGCACACTGCCCTCGCCGGCGTGGCCCCAGACCGCGGCTTGGACGTTATTACTCTTGAGCAGTCCGTAGATGCCCTCCAGGTACGCGCGAAGCTGGTCGGGCGGCACAGCACCATCGCCAATAATTGGCACGGCGTGCAGCAAGCCCTCGTTGTGTGACAGCAGGGTGCCGGAAGCCTCACGCAGTTTTGTTAGCTGTTGCTGTTGTTCCGGCTCAGTGGCAACATCCACGTGTTTAGCGTATTTTTCAAAAATCGTCTCGGCTTTCTTGGTGGCTTTTTTGAGGTGGCGATCGTTGTTGTCGAACTCCACTATCAGCAAGGCTGTCGGGAATGGCGGCTTGATAGCCTCGCTCAGCTGATTGGGGTTGAGGGCGTGGATCTGTTCCAGCAGATTGCCGTCCACCAGCTCAATGGAACTAGGCACGTCAGGCAGGTTGCGCAGTTCGAGAACACAGTCCTGCAGCTGCTGGAGGCTGTCAAAAACGGCCATCATCATCGTAGTCGCCGGATTATGGGGTTCTGTTTTGAGGACCGCTTCGGTTACTATGCCAAGCGTGCCCTGGCTGCCGACGATAAGCGGCGTCAGATCGAAAGATCCATCCTTGTGCTTAATATCGAGCAGGTCATAACCGGCATTGTTTTTTAGGCCGGCCATCTCCAGCCGCTCCACTTGTGAGCGTTGCTCTTCTAACAACGTGTCAATCGAGCGGTAAATTTCGCCCTCAAAAGTAGCCAGGCCAAGTTTTTTGCTAAGTTCGCGTTTGTTGAGCCGCTTGGTTTCAATTACTTCGCCGTTGGCTAGTACTACGCGCAGACTTTGCACGCTGGCCCGCGTGTCGCCATACTTCACGGACTTGTCGCCGGAGCTGTTGTTGGCGATCGCGCCGCCAACGGTCGAATATTCCAGCGAAGCCGGATATGGCGCCATAAAACGGTTATGGGTATGCAGGGCCTGCTGGAGCTTGCCGTAATTAATGCCCGGTTCCACCGTAACAGTGCTGGACTTAGTGTCTAGTTCTAAAATGCGGTTCATGTGCGCCGGAAAAACCAACATGATACCGCCACCCAGCGCCGCGCCGGATTGGTCGGTGCCAGAGCCGCGGGCCGTAATAGGGATTACCCTGCCCCGCTCGGCCAGCTGCCAGGTAAAGCGAGCTGTTTTACGGACGTCGTTTTCATTGCGCGGATAAGCAATTAGTGCCGGCGCAAGCTGAAGAATACTATTATCGGTCGCAAAATAACGGCGCGCGTCGGTGCTGGTCATCACCTCGCCCACCAGGTGTTCCTGTAAATAATGCGCAACTTTACTCATTACGCGCCGGTACCCTCTTTAAATTCTCGCATAGCGTTATAGCCAATATGATAACACACGCTGTTTATGGTTTGGTGGGCGAAAGAGGACTTGAACCTCCACGAGCCGAAGCTCACTAGCTCCTGAAGCTAGCGCGTCTACCAATTCCGCCACTCGCCCATATCCAATCCAAGCGCCGCTGAAGACCATCATATCGTATCTGTTTTAATCTGAAAATTCAAGAGTCTAATCCGTGACTTTGGCGTCACGGATTTCCCAGCTTTGAACGTCATTGAAGCGGCCGGTCGGCGAATTGATAGCGTGGTCGCTCAGACCGGCAACCGCCCCGTTCGTCAGATACAAGAAGCGTGGTTGGTACAGACCGAGCGCCGGATAATCTTGCTGCCAGGCTTGCAGAAACGGCCGGTACTTTATTATCCGCAGCTGCGGCTGGGAGCGGCTCCGACCGGCATCCAACGCGCTGTCAGCAGTGGTATTCTTATACTCCGATAAATTCAACCTGTTCGCTGAGCGGACATCGGCCTGCGAGCTGTCCCAGTACACAAACACGTCCGGATCCGACCCAATCGATATGCCGTACAGCACAGCGTCGTAATTATGGTAAGTCAGCGAATTATGAAAGTCGGTGCTGTCTTGAAGCTGTACATTAAGTTGCACGCCCAGGTTCCTCCACTGCTGTTTCAGTTGTTGCGCCACCAGGCGGTATTCAGCCGTGTCGGCCGCTGTGAGATTAAAAGACAGGGTCTGGCCGTTTTTGCTGCGCAGGCCATTTTTACCAACTGCCCAGCCATCGCTGTCGAGCAGCTGGCGCGCCGCGACCGGGTCAAAGCCAGCTTGGGCTAGCGCCGGATCGTAGCCTAGCTGCCCCATAAGCAATGGCTCGCGAACAGCATGCGTCGAGTAGCCCAAACTTTTAATGATGGCCTGCCGGTTGGTGCCTTCTGTCACAGCCTGGCGGACATGTACGTCAGACAGCATGCCACTGGAGGTTTTAAAGAATACCATCGTGGCTGCGGTCAACAGCGGGCTATGCACCTCCAAAGAAGGCATGTTTTTCACATCCGGCGGCACGCTAGTTAGGCCGGCGGCACCAGTTAATTGACCGGATTTAAAGGCTTGGATAAGGTCCGCCTGAGACGCGTAGGCGTGGACAATAAATTCCCTCAGCTTTGGCTCGCCACGGTTATAACCGGCGAACGGCACCAGCGCTATCTGCTCTTGGGCTACCGACGGATCATTGCCGGCCACCTGGATAGCTTGCCAGGCGAACGGCCCCGCTCCTACCGGATGCACAGTGTTAAAATCAACTGAGCGCAAACCAGCTGCTGGCACATTGCCCAAGATATGTTTCGGTACGATGCCATTAGTCATCGTATATGGGAATGACGCCAGTGTTCCTGGCAGCTTAAAGACGACTGTCTGTGGGTTAGGCGCTGATACAGTAATACTCTGCCAGCTGCTACGCAGCGGCGACTGGGCGTCAGGATTTTGGATAGCCTGATAGGTAAAGACCACGTCGGCGCTGGTAAGCGGTTGGCCGTCTTGCCAGGTAAGGTGCGGTTTGAGATGAACCGTGTAAACGCTTTCGCTGGCATCAACACTGTAGCCGCTGGCCAGGTCGCCGACTAGCTGGTTGCGGCCGTTATAGGTGAATAGGCCGGCGAACAGCAGCTTGGACACAGAGGTGTCGACGTTGTTAGTAGCATACATCGGGTTAGCATTGGTAAAGGTGCCAAGGATACCCTCGTTATAAATACCGCCCGGCACTGGCCGCAAGGTTTGGAAATAGTTGCTGAGCGACAAATTTTGGATAAACAGACCGCCAATCAGCAATACCACTAGCAGCACCCATGACACCACGAACCGCCTAACGTGTGTGAGATTGCCCAAGCGCTTCACAAAGTGCCGGTTGAGTCGCTCTTCGGTCTTGCTACCCAAGCCTTCTACCTGCTGCTGGCCCTTACGGACCCGTCGGCGGAAACGCAGCCGGATAAGTCGAAGTCGCATTGTTATTAAGTCGTTACTTGCCGCTCAATGCGTTCATGATAAGCGACAGGCTAAACACCAGCGCGCAAATAATGGTTATCTGAAAAATGGTTTTATCGGTACCGCGGCGAGTAGTATTAACCTCTCCAGCGCCGCCCAGTCCGGCTCCCAAGCTGGCCCCGCGAGTCTGGATCAAGATCAAAAAAGTCATCAGCAACATCGAGCCAATGGTCAAATAATTATAAATATTCATGGGTTATATTGTATCAAACTTCTTTGAGGATTGCGCCAACCAAGAAGTTAACCAAACCTATTACCATGCCTGCAAAAATGGCCGCCCAAAAGTTAGTGACATGCAGGGGATGATACAGCTTGCTGACCAGAAAGACCGTCAAACCGTTGATGATAATCATGAACAAGCCAAGCGTCAGCACGATTGCTGGTAGTGACAATATCACCAGGACCGGCTTTAGGATGGTGTTGATGATAGCTAGCAGAAGGCCGGCAATGACTAACACCTCAACGCCATTATTGTAGTTAATGCTTTTGCTTAGCAGGCCAGCGGCAATCCACAAACCTAGACCGCACACCAGCCAGCGGATGAGGAACCGTGCCAGTGGCGTCTTTTGTTGTTCCAGTTGTTCCATTAGGGTAATTGTAGATTAGCCCAAGCTTCTGGGCAACTTGCTACTCAAAACTTTGGCACCTTTTTCGGTAATCAAAACGTCGTCCTCAATGCGTACGCCAATACCCTCCGCCGGAATATAAATCCCGGGTTCCACAGTCAGCACCGAGCCGACTTGCAGAGGTTGACTGTAGTCGCCGGCATCGTGCACGTTCAAGCCCAGGAAATGTGAAATGGAATGCGGATAATACTTGCGGATATTCTTGGCATTAATGGTTTTGATAAGCCCCAGCTCGCGCAGTTTCTCGCCGATAAAACGATTGGTTTGCTGATGGTAATCACTGAACGACATCCCTGGTTTTAACAAGCCGGTGGCAAACTTCTGCGCATCCAGCACTGCGGCATACACCGCCTTCTGCCGGGCTGACGGCCGACCCAAACTGACAGTCCGGGTAATATCAGCCGCATAATGCTCAACTTCCGCGCCAACGTCTACCACCACCAAATCGCTCCTTGATAACGCGCTGTTATTGGCTACGTTATGCAGTGTGCAGGCACGCTGACCGCCAGCCACGATTGGCGTAAAAGCATGCCCGGCCGCGCCGCGGCGCCGAAAACCGGCTGTAATTTCCGCTTCCAGCTCATATTCGTACTTGTACTGTCCTGACTGAAACACGTCTTTCAGGCTGGCAGCAGTTATATCAATTGCCGCTTGGATAGCAGCTATTTCTTCAGGCTGTTTGACTGTCCGCATGCGCACTAGGTGCGGCATCAAATCCAGCAGTTTTACGCCAGGTTTATGCTCTTTTAGCTTCGCCAACAATGCCGCGCGGGCTGGATTAGTATATATGCCATAAACATCAATATAAGCTGGCGATGGCGCAATGGTAGCAATATGTTTAACCTTTTTGAGCCGCTCTGTCAGCCGGTTCCAGCCTTCTTCTTGCCCATAAATTTGCTTGATACCCGATCGCCTTGTCAATTCCCTGTCCTGCGCTGTGCCATCAAAAGCTTTTTGATAATCGCTCTGGCCGGGCACTACCAAATATTCCTCGCCACCGTCCATGACCAGCACAACATCCGGTTCGTCAATACCTGTTAGATACCAAAAGTTAGCATCCTGGGCAAAGCTGAACGGACTGTCTCCACCCCTCTGTAATACTCCACTGGCTGTTATGACAATTGGCGCCGTGCCAGTAAATAACTCGCATAGCCGCGCCCGATTACCGGCAAAAAACTTAGCTGTAAAATGTGACTTCATAATCAAACGTCTAGTATAGCAAACATTAACTAAGATGCCGTTTGAGAGCTTTTGCCTTGGTCTCGCCAACGGCTCCTGCCAGGTCAGTTTCACTAGCTTGGGCGATTCCGCGCATGGAGCCGAATTCGCGCAGCAGTTTTTTGCGGGTCGCCGGACCGATGCCGGGAATATCATCGAGCAAGCTGGCGGTCTGGCGGTTGCGCTTGAGCGTCGAGTGATAGCTGACGGCAAAACGATGCGATTCATCGCGGATGCGCTGAAGAAGCTTCACTAGGTTGGTGTTGTGTGGCAAATTTATGAGCGTAAAATCATCACTTTCAGTCACGAACCCGCCTAATTGCTGGATACTTGACATGTTAAGTGTCACATTTGACCTCTTATTCTGAATTACTACCTGCTCTTCTCGTTTAGCTAGGCCGATGAATGGTATTTTTTCATAACCAGCTTCATCGCAGGCTCGGGTGGCGGCATCCAGCTGGCCTTTGCCGCCGTCAATTAGTACTAAATCAGGCTTGCCCCAAGATTTGATGTTTTTGGCGCTGAGTCTTCTTTTGATTGTCTCGTGCATATTATAAAAATCATCGTTGCGATTCTGCCTGGTCTTGAATTTGCGGTATTCCGACTTATTGCTAACGCCATTAGTGAAAACTACCATACTGGCTACCACATCGCTGCCTTGCTGGTGGCTAATGTCATAGCCTTCGATTCGCCGAGGAAACCTGTCAATACTTAACATGTTAACTAACTCATTCAGAGCATGGTCCTTGCTGATATCCAGGAATTCTTTATCGCTAAAAATAACCTGCTGGTTCAGGTTACGCAAGGCAAATAGTTGGTTGCGCCATTTGGCGGCTTTTTCAAAGTTCGAAGCCTTGGAGGCTCGTTTCATGTCGCGCTCCAGCTCTTTTTCGATGCTTTTTCGCTTGCCCTGGATAACAGCCATTAGCTTGCGGAGATTAGCCCGGTAATCTTCCAGACTGGTCTTGCCCTCTTCCAGTCCCGGGTCTAGACCAAGGTGGTAATGCAGGGTGGCTCGTTTTTGGCCGCCAATCCGGCGTGTTGCGTATGGGAAAATTCGACGTAGCAGCTTCAACGATTGCCGAACGCCAATGGTGCTGAAATACGGCCCGAAATAGCGCGCGCCATCATCCAGCGGGCGGCGAGTGGTGCTGACCGTAGGGTAGTCGCTGTCGTAATCAATCCGGATATAGCTGAGCGCCTTGTCGTCGCGCAGCAGGATATTGTAGCGCGGCATATAGCGGCGGATCAGCTCGCCTTCCAGGAACAACGCCTCTACCTCGCTGTCCACGACCTGCCAGTCAATGTCGGCTATTTCAGCGACCAGTGCCTCAGTTTTAGAATCGCGGCTACGAGATTTTTGGAAATACTGCCGCACGCGGTTGCGAAGGTTGGCAGCTTTGCCCACATAAATAATCTGCCCCGCCTTATCCTTATGGAAATAGACGCCGGGTTGTTTGGGCAACTCCGCCAGTTTACGTTCTAGTTTGCTGGTCACTACTCTATTATATCGCTATACGGGCGTTGACTGGGTAATACAGGTTGGGCAATCGTTTTTAGACGCACAGTTATCGCATACCAGTATGAGTTTGTTGCACTGCTTGTCGGCGCAGTTTTCATAGTTGCTGGTTTTAGCGGCGCAATGGGCACACTGGCCAATATCTTGGGCGGAGTCAGAGAATTTTGTGGTTAGGCGATCGTCGAAAACGTAGAGCGAGCCCTCCCAGAGACCGTCATCACCGTAAGCCTCGCCGTATTTTACAATCCCACCATCAATTTGGTAGACCTCTTTAAAGCCGCGGTTTTTCATGAGTGCCGACAGGACTTCACAGCGGATGCCGCCAGTACAATAAGTAATTACTGGCTTGTCTTTAATGTCATTGTATTTCGGGTCTTCCAGTTCGCGGGCGAAATCGCGGGTGTGCTTTACGTCTGGCACGACGGCGCCCTTAAACTTGCCAACCGCCGCTTCGTGTTTGTTCCGGCCGTCGAAAAATACGACGTCATCGCGTTCCTTGATCAGTTTATGAACATCTTTCGGTTTTAGGCGTTGGCCGCCACCGACAATGCCGCCTTCATTAACTTCTAGCTCGTCGGCCGCACCAAAAGTGACAATTTCCGGTCGAACTTTTACGACAAGTTTCGGAAAATCATCTTGCCCGCCGTCGCTCCATTTAAATGTCATATCTTTGAAGGCCGTGAATGATTTAGTTTCCCGCGCATAGGCTTTGAGATCTTTTAGGTCACCGGCCAGAGTGCCGTTAATACCGTGTTCGGCAATCAAAACGCGGCCTTTCAGGTTTAGCTTTTCACAAAGTGCCCGCTGCCACAGCCGAACTGCCGCCGGGTCTTTAACCGGCACGAATTTATAGTAAAGTATGATTTTCTGCATGGAAGTTATTATAACGGCTATCTACGGCTCATGGCGAGCAAGATAACCAAGGCTAGCAAAATCAGAATTATGCCGATGAACGTCATGTCCAGTAAGCGGCGCTGGCGGGTTCGCAGGCCCGTGCGGCTAGCAACGTGCCCAGATAATAATTTCGGGGCTGTCAGTTCTTTGCTGGGGTCAAGTTTGACAAGGCCAGCCTTGCTGAGCAAGTCGTCAAGACTCGGCGGGTTCTGATGCGGCCGGGTAGCAGAGCTTTCGGATTTGAACGGCGATTGGTGGCGCAGCTGCGGGTCGCGCTCAAAGTCAGTTTCGTGCTCCAAGATTTCGTGCTGCAAAGCCTCTCGCAAATTGCCGCCGCTCATATGCTCGTAGAGCAGTCGGCGCAGGCCATTTTCACCAATCAGATGAGTATCGTAAATATGCCGCAAGGTGGTGTTATCGATAGTTATTTCATCGCTAAGCTCCAACAACTCGCTTCGGCTCATGGTAGCAACGCGTTGGCGGTCAATTTCCATCTTGGGCACGTCGGCGTTTGGCTGCGGCTTAGACTCCTTAGCTTCGCCCGACATCAATACATGGCCAATGCGCTCCGGCGGCAGCTCCTTACCGTGAAGCTGATTAGCCTCAAGTGCTACGGGGCGACGTTGAGAGTCTTGTTCTTTAGAATCGTTTTCGGGTATTTTGGGTAAGTTTTCCATGCGGTTCAGCTTGGGTAATATTATGCGCTTTTTAGGCTTGGCCGTAAACAGCTACTGCTTTTAAGTTTGCCGTTTGGCACAGAAGTCAATAAGTGATTTGAGTTCTGCTTCGGCTTGGTGAGATAGCCCCAGCGTCGTGAGAATTTTTAGCGCCCGGTTTTCCAGTCGCCGGACTTCCGTGTTCAGCAGTTGCGGTATCCGACGCTGTTTTATGAGTTTTTGTATGGCCGCGATGTCGTCCTGACTAACTTCAGGATTGCCGAACACTGTTTTCAATTGGTGTCGTTCGATCTTGTCACAAGTTTTCATTAAATAGTAATAAATCAGTGTTTTCTTGCCTTCACGGATGTCGGCGCCTACCGGTTTACCGGTCTTGGCAGTATTGCCCATAACTCCGAGTTCGTCATCGCGAATTTGAAAAATCAGGCCGGCGGCTGTGCCAATGCGCTGTAGCTTTCGCAAAGTTATTGGCGACTGCCCGGCCATTGCCGCGCCCGCCGCTAGCGGCAAAGATAAACTATACGAAGCTGTCTTGGCTTTCATCAGGCTGTAGATTGACTGTCTGGACGGCACAGCTGTCTGGGCTTGCAGATAGATATCTTGCATCTGGCCGTCGCATACTTCGCTCAGCATATCGGTGAATAACTTGTTTGCCGCCCCGGGTGCTTCGGCCAACAGCCCGAATGCCATGAACAAGCACATGTCGGCGCCACAAATCGCCATATTAGCGCCGAAACGATTCACATCCGACAATCCTCGATTGCGCCCAACAGCTTGATACTGGCAGTGCAGTGACGGCTTGCCACGCCGGAAATCGTCGTTATCCATGACATCGTCATGAATTAGCAATGCGCTATGGATTAGCTCCAGAGCCATCGCCGCTTTTATGACTGGTTGGTCTGGTTTTTGCCGCCCGAAAGCTTCGTAGCTATAACAGACCAAGCTGCCGCGTAACAGCTTGCCGGCAGTGGCGTAGGGCGACAGCCGCCTCAGGAAATCGGTTTGCCAAGAGTCCGCCGGCACGGTTTCGGATTTTTTCGCGGCAATAAAAGCCCGGATTTCTGAGTTCAGAACCGGACCATAGGCCAAGATGCGTTTCATGTGCCAACCGTTTCTTTATGCTTATAGTGCTTGAGGAAAGCCTCGGCTTGGCTTTGCTGCTGAAGCGTGTCGGCAATTGACGCTTCTAGGCCATCGAGTAGCTCAGAGATAACGTTGTCCGGCTTGAGCAAGCCGCTACTGTGCAGGGCTTTACGGCTTATACGCACCTGCCGCCGCATCAGCCGGCAGACTTCCGGCAAGGTAGAGTGCCAGAACTGGCGCCGGGCATCTGCTAGCAGAT
>CAYRVE010000006.1:0-11658 GCA_964427685.1 uncultured Candidatus Saccharibacteria bacterium
ACGTTGGTGCTGGCTCAGTACTCTATGACACCCAAGGTCCGTTACCAGGCTATCCCTGCACCAATAAAGCCCTGCCAAAAGCTGGCGGTAACTGCTTAGAGGATTATGACTTCCAATACCCCGGACCACTTACTTTGCGTTATGCCATGGGGGGCTCACGAAACGTGCCGGCAGTGAAGTCAATGCTAGAATCCGTACCCAACGATAAAAGCCCATATACTAAATCAGTTAATAAAGTCATCAGCACGGCTGGCGCCATGATGGACAACACCTACGATCAGTCCAAGCACATTAGTCCGTATAACTGTTTCGCCGATGCGGCCCTGACAAAAACTACACAATGCTACGGCGCTTCGGCCATTGGCGACGGCGCCTATCTACACCTAGATGATCATGTTAACGGCTTGGCCACTTTAGGGCGCCTAGGCAAAGCAATCCCGCGCACTTACATTTTGAAGATTACTGACGCGGCCGGCAAAAACGTTTACCAGTGGAAACAGCCTGTTGGCAAGCAAGTGGTCAAGCAGGACGCCGCCTATATTGTTGATAATATGGCCAGCGACCCCCGAGCCAGCTACCTGCCTGGCAGCTGTAGCGCGACTACTTGTACTCCGCTCAGAAGCGGAGGCTTTAAATTCCAGCGCTATAACGGCTGGGACTTCGGCGTCAAGACCGGTACTACGAACAATGGTTTTGACGGCCTGATGACCAGCTGGTCACCGGATTACGCTGTTGTTTCATGGGTCGGTAACCATACCCGTAACGTGGAATTAAATACCTCTATGGAATACCTAACTGAGCCGCTGACCCGGCCTTGGATGGAGTACGCTCATCAGAACCTCAAACCCGACAATTGGGTACAGCCGAAAGATATTAAGGTGGCGTCGGCTTTCGTAGTTCGCAATCACATTCATTATGGAGATATAGAACCGAGTCCTTCGACCGACCTTTATCCTTCTTGGTATGTTGGCGGTGGTAGCTCCGGCAAGAATACTTCAGCCACTATCGACAAGGTTTCTGGCAAGCTGGCCACTAGCTGTACACCGGCCTCGGCCAAACAATATGTTAGTAATGCCAATGTGGCATCCTGGAACATTGATATCTTCAAGGGTGGTATCCAAAATATTGGCGGCGGCAGTACCAGCGCCAAGAGTAGCACTAGCGCGTCAGCCAGCGACGATGTCCATAACTGTAACGATAGTCCGCCGACCGTGACTATCAATGGCGGCAACGGTATAACTTGCCAGACAGGCACAGACTGCGTCATTACCGCGACTGTTACCCAGGGTACGCACCCGTTTACAGACCCGCAGTACGCCCAGTACCCCGGCACTATGACCTTTTCGCTTAACGGCCGCGTTATTAAGACGGCTCGGATAACAAACTCTCCGTCGACTGTCTCATTCAGCTACCCCGATCCGTCAGCCTCTACAAGTGGTTCGCTAACCGTTACGGCTACCGACAGCGTCCTCTACTCTACCAGCCAAAGCGTGCCGTTCACCTTTGCTGAGGGGTGCCCGACTGGTCAAACAGGCACACCGCCAAACTGTACGACTTCCAGTCCTTAACTTAGCTATCTTTTTCTAGGAACTGGTTGAGGGCGCCTCGCACGTCATTGACGCCATAAAGCCCTGTTAGCTTCTTGCCTGTTCTTTGCTTAGGGCCAATGGCGCCCTGAAAACCAAGTTTTTTGGCTTCGGCCAGGCGTTTCTCGGCGTATGGTACGTGACGTATTTCGCCGGATAAACCGACTTCGCCGAATACGACGGCGTTCTGTTTAAGCTGTAGGCCCTTGGCAGCCGAACCGATGGCCAGGCAGACCGCTAAATCAGCAGCCGGTTCACGGATCTGGATTCCGCCGACAATGTTGATGTAAATGTCTTGCTCGGCCAGCTTCAACTTTGTTCGCCGCTCCAACATCGCCACTAGCAGGTTCAAGCGGTTCAGGTCAAAGCCGCTGGCTGTGCGTTTGGGATAGCCGTAGCTGGTGCGATTGACCAGCGCCTGGACTTCTACCAGTACCGGACGGGTACCCTCCAGGGTTGCCAACACGACTGAGCCATCGCTGGCTTGGCGTTCAGCCAACAGGGCCGCCGAGGGGTTGGCCACAGGCTGGAGGCCCGCTTCGACCATTTCGAATATCCCGGCCTCGTTGGTTGAGCCAAAGCGGTTTTTGACAGCTCGCAAAACCTTAAAGCCACCGTAACGGTCGCCTTCCAGTTGCAAAACTACGTCGACGACATGTTCCAGCACCTTAGGACCGGCGATGGCGCCTTCTTTGGTAACGTGGCCAACCAGTAAAAGCGCCGTATTAGATTGCTTGGCTGCGAGTGTCAATAGCCGGGTACTGTTGGTGATTTGCGACACGCTGCCGGCCGCTGAGCTAACCGCTGCGCAACTGATGGTCTGGATAGAATCGACAATTACGAGCTTGTAATCACCGCTAGCGATGGTGGCCGCGATGTCGTCAGCTGAGTTGCTAGTGGATAGCTGCAGCTCTGAACGCAGCGTACCCAGACGTTTGGCGCGCAGGCCGATTTGATGGGCCGATTCCTCGCCGCTGACGTAAAGCACTGGTACTTTGGAAGCGGCCGCGTAGGCCAACTGCAATAATAACGTGCTTTTGCCAATGCCGGGCTGACCGGCCAATAAGTTAACGCTGCCGGCCACAATGCCGCCGCCGAAAACGTTGTCGATTTCCGACGTGCCGCTAACTAGTCGCTTTTGGTCATTTTTGACCGATTCGCCTACTGATTGCGGCTTAAGCGCCCTGCCACAAGCTACACTCCTGGCCACCGTTTCGGCGCTTAACTCTTCTTGCAGAGTGTTCCACTCGCCGCATTGCAAGCACTTGCCGCTCCAGCTGCCCGTGGCGGCGCCGCAACTGGTGCAAATATAACGTGTCGCCGGTTTCTTAGCCATGTTTCTTCTCCGTCATTACTTAAAAGTGTAGCATCTGCGGCCATATTACGGCCCAGGAAATGCCGGTTTCATTAAATAGCTTAATGAGTTGTTTGCGGCGTCAGACGGGTATCGAGCGCCTTATCCAGCGTAGCCAGCTCACTGGCTATGGCATTACGAGACGTCACCAGCTGGTTATATTGACTGATTAAGGCCTTCAGGCTTGTGACGCCATTATTATAATCGTCAACTTGGCCGTTATAGGCTAGGATTTGGGCATTGTATGCCTCTGTTTGACCGCCGGCCAGCAAACTTTTTAAGTGGCTCTGGGTAGTGTTAAGCTGGCTTAGCTCGGCTTGTAGGGTGGTCTGCTGGCTGTCGATCTGCTGTTTCATGCCGGCCAGCTGCTGGTCGTCACTGGCAATAGCAGTCTGCCGACTGGTAAACACGGCGTCATACTGCTGTTCATAGGCCACAATAGCTCCCCGGTTGCTGAAATACTGCTTATAATAAGCTTCTAGCGCTGGCGGTAAATCAGCTATCTCGGTCCCGAAGGTGGAGTTCATTTCATCGGTTACGCTGTGCGGTTCTGTTTGCTGGTATAGCTTAATTTCATCTTTGACCCGCTGGTTGGTCAGGCCTGACCGGTAATAATTATTGAGCAGACCGTCTACGCGCTGGCGATCTTTTGAGCTCAGACGGGCATAGGTGGCGTGCAGTACTTCGTGAGCCGCCGTTACTTGGACTACGCCGCTTAGCGCCGGATCTTTGACGTTATAGATATAAATGCCGTTTTGTCCGGGGTGGTAACAGCCCAGCACGATGGTGTCTTTGTTTTCCGGGCAATACTGGCGAAAGCTGGCAACCGACGACAACAGCTGCGGCTTGTTCAAGTAAAATAAATGCCGCGTATAAGGGGTCATGGTATCCTGGGCGGCTAATTGCTGGATGGCCGCCGGCGGCTGATAGCCGCGCAGCCGCCACCAATCGTAAATGCCTTGCCGGTTGGTCAGCGCCAGACCGGCGAGAGCTACAAAAATCAACAATACGGGCAACCACACCAGCCGTGATTTTTTGCGGCTGGGACTCATGGGGCTAGTTGGCGTAGCGAGCACTGGCGGCGTGACTGGGAGGCTATTATTCTGTGATGGTGGCATAGGTAAGCTGGCTATTTTTGCGGGCTACCTGAATAATATCACCTTTTACATATTTTTCATCGAGCATATCCAGCGCCAAATGGTCTTCTATAGTGTCCTGGATTAGCCGGCGTAGCGGGCGGACGCCGTTCTTGGCATCATAGCCTTGTTCCAGCAGATATTGCTTGGCACCCGGCTTAAGCTGTACGCTAATACCCTTGCGCCGTAAACGGTCTTTCAGCTCATTGATCTGGAGGTCGATTATCTTGTAGATATTCTGCTTGGTCAGGGCTCGAAAGACTATGGTCTTATCAATTCGGTTCAGCAGTTCCGGCCGAAGCATTTTTTTCAGCTCGTCCTGAACCCGGTCGCTGTTAGTTTGATGCAAATTTTCAAGGTCTTTCAGCTCGTTGGCTTTACTGGCATGAAAGCCGAAGTTAGCCTCTTTTTGGAGTTTGTCGGCGCCAATATTGCTGGTCATAATGACAATGGTGTTAGTGAAATCGATACGCCGCCCCTTAGCATCAGTGATGTAACCGTCTTCCAGCAACTGAAGCAGCATGTTAAAGACATCCGGGTGGGCTTTTTCGATCTCGTCGAACAGCACCAGACTGTATGGCTGACGCCGGATTTTATCAGTTAATTGGCCGCCCTCATCATAGCCTACGTAGCCGGCCGGCGCGCCGACTAGCCGTGAAACGTTGTGATGCTCGCCAAACTCGCTCATATCGATTTTTACCAAGGCATGCTCGCCGCCGAAGAATTCGCGGGCCAGCACCCTAGCCAGCTCGGTCTTGCCGACGCCAGTCGGGCCAAGAAATACGAACGAACCAATCGGCCGTTTATCGGTGCCAACGCCGCTGCGGTTGCGGCGGATAGCTTTGGCCACCGCGCCGACAGCTTCTTGTTGGCCAACGATATATTTGCTCAATTCTTTTTCTAGAGTCAACAGATATTTGGCTTCGCTACGGATAACTTTCCTCACCGGCACGCCGGTCATACGGGCCACCACGTCTGCTACATCTTCGCTGGTAACGTTCAAGCGTTTGGCGTGCTTGCCAGAGGCTCGTTGCTTGGCCAATTTTTCATTAATCTGCGAGGCCCGCGTCTTAGCGCGGGCGGCGCGCTCGTAATCTTCGGCGTCAACGGCCTCTTCTATCTGGGTATTTACTAACTTTAGCTCTTTCTGTAGTTTACGGACTTCAGGGCTAGTCTTGCCCTTATCGACCCGCAAATGAGCGGCTGTTTCGTCAATCAGGTCAATGGCCTTGTCCGGCATGAAACGGTCGTTTACGTAGCGCTTGGACAGGTTGACGGCGTCTTCTAAGACTTCATCGCTCAACTTAACGCCATGGAAATCTTCGTAATGGCCGCGCAGGCCCTTTAGGATGGCCAGTGTCTCACTCATGGTGGTCTCCGAAACCTGGATGGGTTGAAAGCGCCGCTCCAAGGCAGCGTCCTTCTCTATGTGCTTGGTGTATTCAACAGTGGTGGTAGCGCCAACAACTTGGATTTTGCCGCGAGCCAAGGCTGGCTTCAGGATATTGCCGGCGTCCATAGCGCCTTCGGCGGCGCCTGCACCGACTATCAGGTGCAGTTCATCTATAAAGACAATGGTACGGTTATCTTTCTCCAACTCAGACATTACTTTTTTGAGCCGTTCTTCAAACTCGCCGCGGTATTTGGTACCGGCGATCATGCCAGCCAAATCAAGCATGACAATGCGCTTATCTAGCAGGCTATCCGGTACGTCTTCGGCAACAATGCGCTGGGCCAGGCCTTCTACGATAGCTGTCTTGCCGACGCCCGGCTCGCCAATTAGCACCGGGTTATTCTTGGTGCGCCGGTTAAGGATGGTGATGACTCGTCGAATCTGGTTGTCGCGGCCAACTACCGGGTCCAACTTGCTTTCCTGGGCCTGGGCGGTCAGGTCAGTACCAAAGAAATCCAGGGCGGTTTTCTTGGTCTTTTTGGCGCCACGTCGGCCCCTGCCAGTGCCAGTCTCGTTTTCTTCGTACTGCTGGCGATTGAAAAATTGCTCCAGTTCGCCGGTTAAGCCTTCCACGTCGACGTTCATGTCGCGCAGTAAGACAGTAGCGCGGGCGTTCTTTTGGCTAAGGATGCTATAAAGAATGTGCTCGGTACCGCAATACTCTTGTGAATAATCTTGGGCTACATCGTAGGCCATTTTTAATGTCAGTTTAGCAGTTTCGCTAAGGCCCTTGGCGCCAACGTTAATAACCAGCGTTTTCGGCGTCATGTTAAGCGCCATGCGTGCCCGGTCCAGTGTTATACCGGCGCCTTCCAATACTTTAGCGCCCATACTGCCGTCTTGGGCCAGCACGCCAAGCAGCAAATGCTCGGTGCCAACATATGCACTGCCAAAACTTCGCGCGATAGAGTCGGCGTGCTTCAGGCTTTGCAAGGCATTATTGGTCAAGTGGTTCAGAAATTCTTGGAAATCGGGAGAATTTTGCATCATAATTTTAGTTCACCCTTCTAGCGAGATCTTATTTAATCGCTATGTACATTGTAGCATCTGGCACTCGCAGGTCAAGAGTGCCAATTTACTCTTTTTTAGACTCTTTCGGCGAGTAGACGGTGCCAGGGGTTTCAAGTTTGCGGCCTGGTTGAGGCGACACTTCTGCTGGATGGTTTGAGGTTATTACGCTGTCAGCTACGCTGTTGTCAATTGGAGACCTGGCAAATTTTTCCCATGGCCGCATGAAGAAGCCGCCAGCCGCTAACAGGACGATGACCGGGATTGCCAGTAGCGCGGGGTTTACATTGCGCACGGTAGCGACATTGAAGAGTTCTGGCTCCGACTGTGTGGCAACATCTTTGACATTAATGACTTTGGAGGTCTCTTTGCCGTTGTAGCCAACCGATACCGTCTGCTTACCTGGCGCAACACTATTAAAGTGAGCCACGCCGTTACCATCAGTTGTGGCCGTTTGATTGCTAAAGGCAACCGACGCCCCTCTGGCTGGTTGATGGCCAGCGCCAAAAATCCTAACTGCTATGGCATGTCGTTGATGGCCAGGGGTTGGAGGGGTTGGGTTGCTGCTACCTCCTGATTGGGCGCCAGAACCGGAAGTGGAACCAGAACCAGAGGACTGAGAAGATCCGCCCCCGGTACTTGTGCCGCCTCCTCCGCCATGCTCAGTACGCGGCGGCCGCGGCGTCGATACCCTGACCGCGCTGGATTTAACTGATGTGTTACCCGCGCCGTCTACGGCTTCAATCTGGTAGCTATACCTGGTATTGGCATCAACGCTAGTGTCACTATATGACCGACTAGTGACCGGCGAGCTATTCAGCTTGGTGCCGTCCCGATAAACGTTGTAGCCGGCGAGGCCGGAGCCGCCGCTGTCCGTGGAAGCGTCCCAAGCCAAGTTGACCTGGCTAGTACTGATGGCTTTGGCCGTGAGGTTGGCGGGCGTGCTAGGGTCTATAACATCAGGAGTACGAGGCGTCGTGACACTAACCGCACTGGTTTGGGCGCTCTTATTGCCGGCGCCATCTACGGCTTCCACTCTATAACTGTAAGTGGTTGTGGCGTTAACCGTGCTGTCGCCGTAGCTCGTACCGGTAACCGGCGAGCTATTCAGCTTAGTCCCATCACGATAGATGTTGTAGCCAGTGAGCCCGGAGCCGCCGCTGTCCGTGGAAGCATTCCAGGTTACGTTAACTTGGCTGGCGCTAATGGCGGTCGCCGCTAGATTGGCGGGCATGCTTGGCGCGGCGGTGTCGGGAGCGGCCGGTGTCGTTACTGTAGCTGTGCCTGAATCATCAGATACGTTGCCCGCCCCGTCTACAGCCTGAACAGTGTAGCTATAGTTAGTCTTGGCCGTGGCAGTCGCATCTGTATAGCTGGTGGTGGTTGGCTGGGCGATGACTACGCCGTTTCTTAGAACGTTGTACTTGACGACGCCAGTTTGGTTGGCCCCAGTGTCTGCGGCAGCATTCCAGCTCAAGTGAACGGTCGTAGGGTTGGTAGCGGTGGCGCTTAGGCCGGTTGGCGCATTGGGCGGCGTTATATCGGGATTATTAACATGGATTGTAATGGTGGTTGACGACGAGCTGTTGCCAGCGGCATCATAGGCCTTAGCGGTCAACGTGTGGTTGCCATTGGTGAGCGTCTTGGAGTCAAAGGAGTAGTTGTAGGGGGCGGTGGTATCGGTCATCTTGAGAGTTCCGTCGAGTGAGAGCTCGACTTTAGAAACACCAACATTATCCGAGGCATTGGCCGTAGCCGTGACGATGCCGGAAACCGTGGCATTGTTTGCCGGACTGGCAAAGCTGACGGATGGATCAGTGGTATCGACAGGCGGAGTTGGGGCACCGGTAAACTCATAAGCACCTATATCAGAGCTACTTCCTTGCGGCCTGGCAGTACCATCATAGTCGGGTGAAGCCGCATAACTACTATTAGCCTGGTCGATTGCTGGACTGCTGCTAGTCAGGTGATAGTTGTTAGCAGATAGAAATAACGGATTGCCGGAGATTGAGTTAGTGATGGCCAGGCCGCAGCCTCCAGTTACATTGCCGCCGCTGTTATTCCAAAACAGATTGGAGCTGGCAATGTTATTAGTGCCCGTAAGAGAGTAGACGTTAATGCCATACAAGTTATTGCTTATAATATTGTTGGCAATTACAGTATTCGCGGCAGTCTCGCCGATAATGATTCCGCCCCTGCCCGTCTGATTATTAATAGTATTGTTTTCGACAAGTACATTATCTGGAGAGGGGTATAGCTGTATGCCATAGGCGTAGTTATGCTCAACTATATTATTAGCAATCACGCCCGAGCCGCTAGCCCAATATATTCCATGGTCAAGATTAGCTTGGGCGGGATCGCTAAAGTCACCGTTATCATGTACGTAATTTCTCAAGATTTTCGCGTTGGTAACGCCCGACACGAATATGCCGGCATGCCACAAGCTATTTCGAACTCCGTTTTCAGAAAAGATCGTGTTATTCGAGCCATTCAGCCAGACCGGTACATCTTCACTACCGTTAATTAGCCCGGTCGGCCCGTCAAAGATAAACCCGGAAACCGTTTGGTAGGCACCGGTCACCCGAAATTGCCCGGTTATTAGAGGGTTGGCGTCGCCTGGATACTTCTTAAGAACAACTGGCCTGCTGCTTGTTCCAGTTGAAGCGAAATTAGCTATGGTGCCTTTTGCGCCGTAAGTACCTGAGTGCACGCAGCCCGTGTCGCCCGCCTGCAAGCTATTTAAGAAGGTCTGCAGACTGCCTCCTGGGCTAAGAACGTCTGTACATCCCGCAACTGTGGTTGAGTTATTTACTGTCACACTCACGCTGTTTGAGGTTTTGGTATTACCGGCGGCGTCGCGTGCCACGGCCGTGAGAGTATGCGAGCCGTTGGTGGCGGTCGTGGTATCCCAGTTTGTAGTGTATGGCGCGGTAGTATCCTCGCTGCCAAGATTGTTGCCGTCAAGCTTGAATTGTACGCCGGCCACACCGGTATCGTCGGACGCATTAGCCGACACCGTTGTGCTGGAGCCGGAAACCGTGGTGGCGCTGGGCGGCGCGGTAAGCGATACCGCGGGAGCAGTGGTATCGGCCGGTGGCGGCGGAGATATGGGCCCGGTAGTAGTAGATAAGCCAGTCAGGTCGACGATTTGGACGTTATCGTCGTCCGTACTGCAACCAGTCGGTGCCGGACAATCATATGAAGGGTTATGGTAGAGGCCTAGCCGTAGATGGCCAGGTACGGGATCACCGGCGTGAAGGTTAGTACCCGGGCCAATTGAAGTTTGGGTTTGGGTACCTAAAGTCGCGGTCGTAATAACTGGCGATTGCTCGCCAGGATCTAGGGTATCACCGTCCCCATTCTTATCTACATAAACCCTGATCTTGCCGTCGTTGTTATTCTGCGAGTAGGTTACGTCGAAGGCAAACCGGACCCATTGGCCAGTGACTGCGCTAGTTGACCATAGAGTGCCAGCTGGATCACTATTGACTCGGAATTCATTGCCATACTCCTGCATCTCAAGGATAGGGCTGCTGTAATCAGTATTGTCCGGTTCGGTTTGCTTCATCTGCATGATGGTTTGCCAGGCGTTTACATTGGACTGAAAGTTGCTGGGCAGCCGAATGCTCACGAAGGTTATTTTATGCTCGCCTTGCTGGTACAACTGGAAGGTACCAGCACCGCCGTTTTCACCGTAGCGGCGTTCGTTTTGGCCGAGCTCGCAGCGCGATCCGTAAAAATCATCGCCATTCAAAACAGTTGGCTCATAGTAACTAGTATTCCCCTGCGCTGTGCCGTTGGCCGTATTATGCGGGTCACCACCGCTAGTAAAGAATTTGAGACGTGACGCATCTGCGCACTGTAAGTTCCCCCACAAGCTTTGTACGGTTGCTAGATTACCGCTAGCGGCCGTATCTGATTTGGTAACCGGGCAACCGGACGAAACCGTCAAATGGTCAAGGTCAAGCGTACACGGCGTCGCCGCCAGTGAATTAATTAAAGCGTAGGTACCTATGGTGCCGGCAACAATTGCTACCAGAACCAAGGGCAGTATCGACAGTTTACGCTGATAAAATTTCTGCGGGGTCTGAACGACAAAGGCTTTGATTTTCTGCGGCATAGTCTTGGCTTTCACCGCTTGCTCACTACAAGGGTTCCGTTAGTTGTAGGGGTTAGCTGGTCATGGTAGCCGAAAGTGCCGGTCGTATTAGCTATGTAGCTGTAGCTTTGGGTGTTGTTGAGAATTTCCGACTTAAGCCCAGGCAGGCCGTTGTCTTTAGGGAAAGGGTTAGAGGCTACTTGATGGAGAGTGTTGTCACTGTTGGTCCAGACTACTCTAGTACCAGGCTTTACTTTGAGGGTGGCTGGCTGAAAGCCAGTACTAGTTATTCGGACTAGGGCTACCTTAGCAGGCTGGTGATGGATTGGGTTAGAAGTATGCAGGGCTAGGACAGTTACCAGGGCTATAGCCGCGAAGAAAGCGGCGAACGAGGTGAGGATAATTCTAGTCCTCGGCCTTTTATTAGGTAAAGTCTCGGTTTTATCCGTTTTTGGTTTCATGTATCTCAGCTCTCTCAGGCAACCGCACGCGTTATCCATCGCACTGTTTTATGATTAATATACAAAGCATATCGCTTTTGGTTAGGTTTATCAACCCCGACGAGCCAGCCGATTAACGGCGTGATAAAATGAAAGTGCTTAATGGAATTATTTTCATACAACGAAACCAAAAACCACCAGCTTGAGCTGCGCCACATTTTCTTCCCCAGCGTCTACGGCTTCGTTACTGAGATTGTTATTGCGATCTTGGCATTGATAGTCTTTAACGCCAGCCAGTTGAGCAATCGGTTGCTTGATAAGAGCTTCGGAACAACCGATCCGTTCTCGCTTTGGTCGCAAATCTTGAGACAGTTATTAGACAGTGCCGGGCAGCATCATATTGTCCAGCAGGTTTTTTTGTTTGGGCTCTGGGCAGTAGTCGGCGCGCTCATATATGTGTTGGTATTTCGTCTTATCCAAATTTTCTTCGGAGTCAAGCAGTCTGTGGGTAGCGGCGTCCGATATGTGCGTACTGATCACGCCAACGGCCTGATGCGCTGGCTGGCTTCACTGCACAATTTC
>CAYRVE010000007.1:0-10839 GCA_964427685.1 uncultured Candidatus Saccharibacteria bacterium
GTAGCGGCCACGGCGCGGCCGGAGCGGGCGCTGTTGTTATCAATCAGGGCGTCGACGGCTTCCTGGAGCATGCGCTGTTCGTTACGGCGAATTACTTCCGGCGCGTTCAAGTCCATAAGCTTCTTCAGGCGGTTGTTGCGGTTAATGACGCGGCGATATAGATCGTTGAGGTCGCTGGTAGCGAATCGTCCACCGGTTAACTGAACCATCGGGCGCAGATCGGGCGGAATAACCGGTAGCACGCTAACACACATGGAGTGCGGCTTGATACCGGCGCGGTCCATACTTTCTAGCAAGCGCAGACGCTTCATCAGCTTCTTCTTGCGCTGGCCCTTGGCGCTCTCGGCCTCTGCGGTCAGGTCTTTAATCAACTGCTTGAGATCAATCTCTTTCAGCAGATCTTGCAGTGCCGCGCCGCCCATGCCAACGCTAATCAGAGAACGTAGCTCATTCGGCAGGTTGCGGTAATCAGTTTCATTAATTAGATTGAAGCGGTCCAGAGCCAGCAACTGATCGCGGTAAGCCTCAAAATCAACGGTAACCTGCTCCAGCTCTTTGGTCTGGGCTTCGGCCAGCGCTTTAACGTTGGCTTCTTCGGCTTTGGCCTCTTTTTCGTAGCGCAGCTTGACAGCTTCTTTGGCAGCGGCGAATTCGGCCTCTTTGTCGGTTAGCAATTGGTCGCGTTTCTTGATGTCAATGCTCTTGATTATGTAGCTGGCAAAGTAAGCCACCCGTTCTAAGTTTTTGACAGTCAGACCCAGCAACAGACCCATAGCACTAGGCGTGCCGCGCAGGAACCAGATGTGCGAAACAGGAACTGCCAGGTTAATATGACCCATGCGTTCGCGGCGCACGATACTGCGCGTAACTAATTCGCCTTTCTTATCGACGGCGGCCTCGCGGCTACGCACGCCCTTGTATTTGGCGTCGTGCGGATTGATGTCTTTTACCGGACCGAAAATGCGCTCGCAGAATAGTCCGTCGCGTTCCGGTTTCTGGGTTCGGTAGTTGATGGTTTCCGGCTTGGTGACCTCGCCGTAGCTCCAGTCCAGGATGTCATCCGGGCTGGCAATCGCCAGGCGGACAGCGTCAAAATCAGCTATATCGGTACCGTTGTTGCTGTAGCGTTGCGGGGTCATTTGGCGGCCTCCTCTTCATTTTCATCTGTTGCGTTGTCATCGGTCTGGTCGTTTACGGCTACTGGCGCGGCAGTTAGTGCTTCTGCTGCCTCAGCCTCATTCTGGACGGAAAATTCGTCGCCGACCGTTTCTTCGGTAACGTCAATTTCGGAAACCGCGGCTTGTGGAACTTCAACTTCAGCCGGGTGAGTAGCTTCGTCATGGATATTGCTAGCTAGAACGGCCTCGGCATCGACAACTTTATCAGATTGAACCAGGTCAACCTTCAGCCCCAGCCCCTGCAATTCCTTGACCAAAACGTTGAAGCTTTCCGGAACTTTCGGCCCGACAATTGGCGTCTTCTTGATGATTGACTCGTAAGCTTTAGAGCGGCCGTAAACGTCGTCTGACTTAATAGTCAACATTTCCTGCAGCGTATAGGCGGCGCCGTAGGCCTCCAGTGCCCAAACTTCCATTTCGCCAAAGCGCTGACCGCCATTTTGGGCTTTACCGCCCAGCGGCTGCTGAGTAACCATGGTGTAAGGACCGGTGGAGCGGGCGTGAATCTTGTCGGCCACCATATGGTTAAGCTTAATCATGTACATACTGCCAACTGTTACGCGTTCCTTAAATTCTTGGCCAGTGCGGCCGTCATAGAGCGCTTGTTTGCCATCTTCCGGCAAGCCAGCCTCTTTTAACAGGTCTTGGATTTTAGCCACCGGCACGCCGTTAAAGGACGGGCTGGCCACGCGCATGCCTAGCGCCCGGGCAGCCATGCCAAGGTGCGTCTCAAACAGCTGGCCAACGTTCATACGGATAGGGACACCCAACGGGTTCAAAATAATATCAACAGGGGTGCCATCCGGCATAAACGGCATATCCTCAACTGGCAATATGCGGGCGATAACACCCTTGTTACCGTGACGGCCACCGAGTTTGTCGCCAACGGCGATCTTACGCGTCTGGGCCACAAAGACCTGGATTTGCTTAATAACACCTGCTTTTAGTTCATGGCCGTTCTCGCGGCTGAATATTTTTACGCCAACGACCTTGCCGTGCTTGCCATTGCTCATACGCTGGGAAGTGTCGCGGACTTCCTTGGCCTTCTCGCCAAAGATAGCTCGTAGTAAGCGTTCCTCGCTACTGAGTTCCTGTTCGCCTTTAGGGGTAATCTTGCCTACCAGAATGTCGCCCGGGTGGACTTCGGCGCCGATACGTACAATGCCGTCTTCGTCAAGGTGGCGCAGGGTCTCTTCGGAAACGTTTGGAATGTCAGAAGTAATGATTTCCGGACCAAGCTTGGTTTCCCGGACCTCAATCATAAAGTCAACGATGTGCACGCTGGTAAGCGTGTCGTCTTCGACTAGCTTGCGACTGATGATGATAGCATCCTCAAAGTTGTAACCGGCCCATGGCATAAAGGCCACTATCAAGTCCTTGCCGAGCGCCAGTTCGCCGCCCTCAATCGACATACCTTCGCACAGCACATCGCCGGCCTTCACCTTATCACCGGTGTTAACCACTACTTTCTGGTTTATAGAAGTGCCTTCGTTACTGCGGACAAAGCGCTGCGGCTCGTAGGTCACACTGCCATTCTTATACTTGACGACGATTTCCTGGGCATTGGCTTTAGTAACCTGTCCGGGACCCTCAGCCAGAATCACTTGACCGGTATTGCGGGCGGCATCGCCCTCCAGGCCGGTGCCGACAATCGGGCCGCTGGGTTGAATCAGCGGTACGGCTTGACGCTGCTGGTTGCTGCCCATCAAACTGCGGTAAACGTAGTTTTTCTCAATAAACTGGATCAGCCCGGCTGAGGAGCCGATAATCTGGTTGCGCGAAGCGTCCAGGTGGGTGACTTCATTGGCGTCAATTTCGCCAGAATTGAGGTGTGAACGGGCGCTAACACGCTCGTCTACGAAGTAACCGTCATCATCAGTCGCGGTACCGCCGCCGGCGATAATGGCGGAGCCTTCTTCATAAGCATCGAGATAGATGATTTCGTTGGTTACTCTAGCCTTGACTGGCCAAGTAGCACGACCTTTTTCTTTGGCTAATTTTGCAGCGGCCGCGGCGGTAACCTTGGTGCCGGCTTTGACAATGACCGTGCCACGATCGTTAGTTAGGTCTTCGCGAGCAATATGACCGGTAATTTCTTTCGGCGTAGCGGCATTAATAACCTTGCGATAAGGTGTTTCAATAAATCCATAGTCGTTAACCCTGGCATAGTTAGCTAGGTTCAGTACCAGGCCGATGTTAGCGCCCTCGGGCGTTTCCACGGCACAGATACGGCCGTAGTGCGTAGCGTGAGCGTCGCGGACTTCAAAGCCAGCGCGCTCGCGGCTCAAGCCGCCGGGGCCCATAGAGCTCAGGCGCCGCTTGTGGGCCAGTTCGCTTAAGGGGTTATTTGGTCCATAAACTGGCTGAGCTGGGAGCTGGCGAAGAACTCGCGCACCGCGGCTACCACCGGGCGAGCGTTAATCAACTGGCCTGGTGTAACAGTTTCGATTTCGGACATGCTCATGCGGTCTTTGGTGTTGCGCTCCATACGCAACAGGCCGATACGGAACTGCCGCTGGACCAGTTCGCCGACTAATTTAACGCGGCGATTACTCAAGCTGTCGATGTCGTCGGCCGGTTCCTGGGTGTTATTCAGGCGGATAATTTCAGCAATAATAGCTTCGATGTCTTCCAGCCGCATTACCCGGTTTTTCAGGTTGTTCGGCACATCCAGGTCAAGCCGTTTGTTAATCTTGTAGCGGCCGACGCGGCTGAAGTCGAAGCGCTTATAGTTATAAAACATGTTTTCAATCAATGACCTAGCATTGTCTACGGTGGCCAAATCGCCGGGACGCAAACGACGGTAGACCTCAATCAAAGCGTCATTTTGACCGTGAGTGGGATCTTTCGCCAACGTGGCATCAAGATAATTCAGCGTACCGGTATCGACGTGTTTAAAGACCTCTCGCATACGGCTTTCGTTAACACCGAGAGCCTTGAGCAGCGTAGTAACGGCGAGTTTGCGCTTGCGATCAATCTTAACAAACAGCGCGCCGTTAGCAGCCGTTTCAAATTCCAGCCACGCGCCGCGGCCTGGGATAACTTTGGCGACGTAGATATTAGCCGTGCCATGCAAGTCTGACGTAAAGAAAACGCCAGCCGAACGAATCAGCTGGCTGACAACTACGCGCTCCGCGCCGTTAATCACGAAGGTGCCGCGAGTGGTCATCCAGGGGTAGTCACCGAGGTAAATTTCTTGCTCTTTAACTTCGCCGGTAACTTTGTTGGTCAGCTCGACGTTGGCCATCAGCGGCGCCTCAAAACTAACGTTATTCTCACGGGCCTGGGCTTCGGTTAGCTTAGGGTCGCCAAAATGATAATCCTTAAAGCTTAATGACAGCTTGGTGCCGGTATAGTCATCAATGGGACTGATCTCATGTAATAGTTCGCCCAAGCCTTCATCGACAAACCACTGGAATGACCGGTTCTGGTGGTCTACCAAGCTTGGCAAGTCAATTGCGTCGTCCGTGTCAGTGAAAAATGTGCGCTGTGTCAGAGTAGATGTTTTTGCCATAGATTACTAAAAGTTCCCCTTGATTTAACGGTTCATAATCAAGAAATAGCAACTGGCATGCTGTGAATAATACTGCTGTTTATACGGTTGACCACAGTCATGTAACCCCAGTTAACTAATTCTATTTTGTAGTTGCTAGTTTCTGTTTTGCTTTTGATTCGGGCGAAGATCCTAAGAAGGGATTGTTTGGCATATTTTTGACAATAGGCTACCCGACTTACACTACTTCTTGCTGTCCATTGTGCCGGAAAAGGAGTGGCTTGTCAAGCATTTGCCGTGTTTTTATATAGGACTTGTGGACCGCCAAACCCGATTTCATCCGGACCGCCTGGTGCTTTAATTATAGCTTTTAGCGCGCCGGCAATTCGCTCCGCTGTCTCAGTGCTATAGGTCTTCACGACGCTAACATGCGGGTTATAATCCCCCTCATCGAACGGTATGCCAAAATGCGTACAAATCTTCGCGGCGTCTTTACCTAGTCGGTTCGCGCCTGTCCAATCCAGTGCCATGCCAACGTACGGCTCATCTTTTTTGCCAAATAATCGGACATCGCCTACATGGCCATACTGCCTATCCGGCAATTCATCGATAAACTGGCGGCATTCGCCGCCGACCTTCATGACAGAGGAACGCTTCCGAAGACCCATAATCTGCCGTACTCGCGACGATCCCAAGATTGTCACGTGAATACAGGTCATAATCACCGCCATATCACCGACTTCGTCCAGCACCGACAGCACTTTTTCATCCTCAAAAGCACCCGTTTTACAACCGGAATAGATGACTGGCCGCTCAATGATAAACCCTGCCGGCGGCCCGGCGTATCGCCCGCGTTTTCGTGAATGTGACGACTTATCAGACATATTATTGCCTGGTAGCGGTGCTTCAACGCTCTTGCCTATTACAAGTTTTCCCACCTGAAACTTCTTCCTGACCATCTGTATTTCAGGAGGGGTAGTTCTATCTTGAGCTCTCTCAATCGACATGAATTATATTATACCAATATTCTGTGTTTTTACAAATCCCCGCTCGTAGCGTATTAGGCTTTGGGCGGGCTATTGATGACGTCGTCAATCAAACCGTACTTTTTGGCGTCGGGAGCAGTTAGCCACTTGTCGCGCTCCATGTCTTCATGAATTCTCTTGGCAGTCTGTTTGGTGTTCTTAGCCATAATTTCTTCTAGCAACCTTTTGATACGCAGTGATTCGCGCAGGTCAATTTCCTGGTCGGTGACCTTGCCGCGAGTGCCGCTAGATGGTTGATGGATCATCGCCGTAGCATTTGGCAGCATGAAGCGCTTGCCTTTGGCGCCGCTACTTAGCAGGAATGCCGCAGCCGAAGCCTGCACGCCGATGCCGACAGTTTGGATATCATTAGTGACGTACTGCATAGTGTCGTAGATAGCCAGCGCGTCGTAGACACTGCCGCCTGGGCTATTGATGTAGAAGAAAATATCCTTCTTAGGGTCTTCGGCCTGCAGGAACAACAACTGGGCGACCACCAGGTTGGCCGTGGCTTCGTTGACTTCGTTGCCAAGAAAGATAATGCGATCCTTCAGGAGCCGCGAATAAATATCATAAGCCCGCTCGTAGCGGCCTTCATTTTCGATAACGGTTGGAATCAGCACACTCATGGTTTTCAGTATAAAAAATTAGCACTCTCAAGTCAAGAGTGCCAATTAGTTGTGTTCCGTTATGCGACCACCCGGGCAAGGCTAAAACCGGGTGATGCTTCTGCGACCGCCTGTAGGGCTATCTCTTTTAGATAATCAACAGCGTGTGGACTTTGGTTCAAGGCATGCCGGAGAACGCAGCCCCCGTATCGCACTGCATTAGCGGCAAAAACAGGTGATCGGCTTATCTGGTTCATGCGTACCAACCCATGCACGGCGTCAAAGGATTCTTCCGCGCTTAAGGTGCGAGGAGTTGTATTAACCTCTGCTTCCAGCATGGCCTCAAAGCTGTTTTCCCCTAAAGCAACCGCGTGCCCGAGAACCTCTCCGTCCATATTATTGTCTTCGATGATAATGTTGCCTTCTTCGGTAAAATCCACTGTCTCTCCTAGTAATTTATGTACTTATTTAAAGCTAACATTAACATTTAAACCCAAATAGTCAAAATTATTTGGTGGCGTAGCCGCGGAGTTTGTCGATGGTTTTTTCGGTCATCATGCGCGCCTGGATATCACGGCGGCCTTCTGGTTTGTCTAGTTCGTCCTGCATGGCCGCGTCAGTATATTGGCCTTTTAGTAATTGTATTCGGACTTCCAGCTCTTCAGGGGTGACGGCCACCTTTTCGCGGTTGGCAATCTCGCCGAGTAATAGGCCAATCTTAATCCGCAGCTCCGCCATCGGGCGTTTATTGGCGCGGTGTCCGGCATCGTCAACGCCTTCGGCCTTCAGATGCTCTTGCCAAGTCTGGCCGCGGTAAGCCATGTTTCGCTTTTCGTCTTCTTCCAGACGGGTAATCTCTTCCTCAATCATGCTGTCGGGTATAATTACCGTGCTTTTGCCGGCAATTTTCTCCAGCAGTTCATTGTCGTAGACCTGTTGGTCCTCGCGCTGGCGTTCCACTTTTAACTGTTTCTTGATATCAGCTTTTAACTCGGTCAGTGTTTTGAACGGCCCGACAGTAGCGGCAAACTTATCGTCGAGCTTTGGTTTGGCTAGTTCCTGGACTTTCAGCACCTCTACCTTAAAGGTGACTTTGCGTCCCTGTAATGCCGCCGCGCCATAATCTTTAGGAAAAGTCAGTGGAAAGGTTTTGCTGCCGCCTGGTTTAATACCTACCAGCTCCTCCTCAAAGCCCGGGATGAATGACTTGCTGCCTAGCGCTAACGGATATTCACTGCCATCGGCGCCCTGGATAGATTCTTTGGTTTTGGCATCCGTGCACTTGAAGTTAATAATTAGCTCGTAGCCGAGTTTGGCGGCCCGCGTAACGGCTTTTTTATCGGCTGAGCGGCCGCGCAGATTGTCCAGCACCTGGTCAACGTCTTTGGCGGTTACGGTGCCGGCTTTCTTGGCTAATTTGATTTGCTTGTAATTGGCCGGTTTAATGTCGCCTACGGCCTCTACTTCAGCCGTGAATTCCAAAGTGTTAAATGGCACGAACTTAATAATAGCTATTTGGGGCTGGGCGACCGGTCGTACAGCTTTGTGCTGGACGGCATCAATATACAGCTGGTTTACGGCCTGTTCTAAAAATTCAGATTGAAGTGCGGCTGGATCAAGCTGTTTCTCTACCAGATTGGCCGGGGCTTTGCCAGATCGGAAGCCCTGGACCTTAGCCCCTTTGCCAAGATGCTCCACGACCATCTGTTTGGTGTTTTCCAGCCATTCCGACTCGCCACTCACTGTCAGTTTAATCTTGGTTGGTGAAAGTTGCTCTTTTTTTACCTGCATAGTTGGCTAGTGTAACATCTCTCGTTAGTTTTTTCTAGCGCAGGAACGGTACGAGGATGATGAGCGCGGCCGTAAACCAGGCTATCTCGACAACGGCACCGATTGGGCGCTGAAACCATTGGATACCGCCGGCGAACTTCGCGAACGAATTACGCTTCCAACTCTTACCATGCCGGACCTTGATGTACTTCTCAAGCCATAACAGGTCTGGCGATGCTGCCAAGAATGCGCAAACTGACGCCAAAAACCAGTGATGTGGCTGAAATATTGCCAGGACTATAACCAGCAGCAGACAGAGGCTGGCGTCCGCGATTAAGTAGCGGCGGAACCATCCCGCGTTTAAGAACTCTGTGTCTGGCCGCGCAGACTTGAAGTGGGGGATGGCGTCGCAGACGAAGTGCGAGGCCAAAGCAGCCGGCAATGCAATGAGCGGTTCGCCAACTACCAGGCCGATGATGGCACCGGTCAAGGCATGATTTATGGCCGTCATATTAGCCTACTTTTTGCCTCGGTAGTCTTTCACCGCTTTAGGGATTGCCTTGAGAGTCATTTTTTGTTCATTGCCAGTGGCCAATTCCTTGAGCGTAAATTTACCCGTTTTCAGCTCGTCTTCCCCGATAATCAGAGCGAATGGGGCGCACTTTTTATTGGCTGTTTTCATCTGATCACCAATTTTTTTACCTGTCAGATCAACAGCAATATTTAAACCGTTCTTTCTTAGTTCGACAATCGACCCCTGCGCGGCTTGCCAAACGTCGCCGGCAAACACAACATAAATATCAGTCTCCGGTGTTAAGTACGGCATTAGATGGTGCAGTTCTAAAAAGTTGGCCAGCGTCACGTCGCCCCAGCCAAAGCCCACCGTCGGTATCGGTTTAACCCCGAACAGCCCGACCAGCCCATCGTAGCGACCGCCGCCTAACATCGACCGGTTATTATCAGGATGCTTGTCGAACACCTCAAAAACGATGTCGGTGTAGTAGTCAAAGCCCCGCATGAGCGTGGCATCAAAACGCGCGTTCTTTATGCCCACGACACTTAACGTGTCAAGCGTTTGCTCTAATTCAATAGCTGAGGCATGCTTCTTGAGTTCCGGCGGCAACTGCTTGAGGTCTTTGATGCTTAACAAGCTAAGTAATTTCTCTACCGTGCCATCGCCCCGCTTTTTTACACCAAGCGCGTTATCAATGGCAGCAATAAACTTAGCGCGGTCCATTTTGGCCATTTTATCGATTAATTTGGCGACATCGTGCGCCTCACTGTTATTAAGTCCTAGGTAGCCGTTCAAAGCGTCGTCTACTAGCTTGCGGCTATTGAGACGTATCTCATACATCTCGCGCGAAGCACCGAACTCCTTAAATATGTCATCAACCAGCAAAATCATCTCCAGCTCAGCGTCCAGGCCGTTAACACCGAACAGGTCAACATTCAATTGCCAGTGTTCGCGCAGTCGGCCGCGCTGAGGTTTTTCGTAGCGCCACAAATTTGGGATGCTATACCAACGCAGCGGATAGGCCAGTTCCTGGCGCTGGGCAGCTACCATTCGGCTTACAGTCGGCGTCATCTCTGGCCGGATGACTACTTTTCGCTTACCACGGTCCTCGAACGTGTAAGTCTGCTCACTAACTATCTCTTCCCCGGTTTTGGCCAGATAAATCTCTAGGGGTTCCAGTATCGGCGCGTCATATTCCTCGTACCCGAAACGTTCACAAACCGTACGCCATTTAGCGAACATATACTTTTGCAAACGCTTATCCGGCGGATAAAAATCCCGCGCGCCCTTATATGGTTGCTTTGATAGTGCCATAGCTTGCCCCCATTATATCTCAGTTGCGCTGTCCCTGCAGACCTCCACGAAATTTTCTATTAACTTAAGCCCCTGTGTGCTTGATTTCTCAGGGTGGAATTGCACACCATAAACGTTGGCAACGCTTACGGCGGAGGGGATTTTATAGTCATCTCCGACGGACGACGGTAGTTCCGTCCAAGCCGTTACGTGGTTCGGTTCAGTCGGCGTGGCGGCATATTGGTGGAGGTGGTAGAAGTAATCAAGGTCCGTTAGGCCCGCAAGTAGCTTGTCGCTTTGACTAACACTACTGATATTCCGCCAGCCGATGTTCGGCTTTAGGTCTGTCTCTATCTCACGGACCTGACCGGGTATTAGGCTCAGGCCATCTTTCCAGCCGTCTTCGTTGGAGCCCTCAAATAGTAGCTGTTCGCCTAAACAGATGCCGAGGATGGGCTTACCTAGTTTCGCGAGTCGTCGGAGAGTCCCGTCCAGACCGCTCTCTTGCAAGCTATCCATAGCCGGCTGAAAAGCACCGACCCCAGGCAATACAATGCCATCCGCGGCGAACAGTTCATCTTTGTCGCCGGTTACCCCGGCGGTCGCCCCGACAGATCTCAGAGCCTGCTCGATTGAATAACGGTTGCCCGTGCCGTAGTCCACGATAGCTATCCTTGGACTTTTACCAAGCATCGCCTTATCTTCAAGCCACGCGGACGAGGGGGATACCGGCCTCATCGGCACACCGCCAGACATTAAGTGTTCTTTTATCTCTCTGACGGTCGTTTGGCCAGAGTGAAGTTGCGAAGCGGCCAGCACCGCTTCGGCACCGGCAGTCTGTATAGCCTGCCTATAATCCCCCAACCGGCCGGCGCCACCTGACGCTATAACGGGTACGTTCAGTAAGCTGGTCAAGGTTTTAATCAGCGCAAGATCATAGCCTTTCTTAGTACCGTCC
>CAYRVE010000008.1:0-10585 GCA_964427685.1 uncultured Candidatus Saccharibacteria bacterium
GTATGGTAACTAAATATGCAAGCGGCGCGCATGTGACAATTCATACACGTCCCAGACCATATGGAGGCGTATTATAATAATAGGTATTAAGAATTAATTTAAGGGGGTAGCGATGGCTAAACCAAATCCAGTAGTACATTTCGAGATGCCGTACAAAGACGCCGAGCGCGTGGCAGAATTTTATAAAACAGTCTTCGGTTGGGATATGGCTAATATGGGCAAACAAATGGGCGATTATATAACCGCTGCTACGGCCGAGACCGATGAGAACCGCATGGTCAAGACTCCTGGCGCCATCAATGGCGGTTTTTACCCGCTGGAGGCCGCGCCGCAATCCAAAGAGCCGTCCGTGGTGATTAGCGTTGACGACATCAAAAAGGCTATGGAGGGCGTCAAGAAAGCTGGCGGCGAGCTGATGGGCGAGCCTATGGAGATACCCGGCATCGGCCTCTATGTCTCCTTCAAAGATACCGAGGGCAACCGGGCAAGTTTACTGCAAGCTAACGAGAGAGGTTAAGGAGGATTATGGGGCAAAAAATTACACCAAATCTGTGGTTTGACGGCAACGCCAAGGAGGCCGTGGACTATTACGTATCAGTATTTCCGGACAGCAAGGTCATCAATACGGCATATTATCCCAAGAGCACCGAAGAAGGATTGGCAGATTTCCAAAAAAACCTGGCCGGAAAACCGCTAGTCATTGAGTTTGAGCTGGGCGGCCAGTGCTTCGCGGCTATAAACGCCGGGCCGAAATTTAAATTTAATGAAGCCGTGTCGTTCTCTATCTCTTGCAAAGACCAGGAAGAAATTGATTACTTCTGGGAAAAGCTCTCTAGCGTACCCGAATCGGAACAATGCGGCTGGTGCAAGGACCGCTTCGGCCTGAGTTGGCAAGTAGTGCCAGAAAACATGGGCGAACTCATGAAGCGGCCGAACGCCTACGCCAATATGATGAAGATGCACAAACTGGTCATCGACGATTTTTGATCTAGTTTCGTCACTTTAGCCCTTT
Organism: uncultured Candidatus Saccharibacteria bacterium; assembly: GCA_964427685.1. GTDB lineage: Bacteria > Patescibacteriota > Saccharimonadia > Saccharimonadales > UBA4665 > JARIHC01. The sequence continues at coordinate 1,013 of CAYRVE010000008.1, forward strand.
TGGACTCGTCAATATTAATAAGGTTAGGAAAGGTAGGAAATAATTTGGAGCCGTGAGGCTGCGACAAGTTTTCCTACCTTTTCTGGTAGAAGACGGTGTGATTCGGAATCCTCAAGAGATTCTACAAATTAACCGGTCTTCACGGCAAGGAATCACAAGAGCGTTAGCTCAAACAGCGATTCCCGCCGACCTGTTCCCAGGGTTTTATCTGAATTTAGGCTTCAAACTGCCTTGTTAGGGTGTTTAGACGGGCGCTAAACTATGTATTGCGATCGGGGACCGCATTTGTATGTGTTTATTCTTCGGGAGGAGTCAATCCCTCTTTTTCGGCGATCTGGTCCTCCTTTTCCGTGGCTTCTTCCTGGCAGGCAGAGCTAGAGACATCTTCCTGGCAGGCAGGTCCGCTGAGGGTTTCTTCAGCTTCGCCATATATTTCTTCGGTTTCGCCTGAGATTGAACTCGAGCTTGAACTGGACGAGCCGCTAACGCAGTCGCGGGTTACCTGTTCTACTTCGTCTTTCTTCTGCGTCGAGTCATTGGGCGCGTTTGAGAGCAGTTCAGAGGCTGAAACAATCGGTTCCAGACCCTTTACTAGGCATTCGGTCTCACTCTTGGTCGGAGTCAATCCTTCTTCCGTGAGCTTGTTAGCGAGTGCGCTTTCGGCCTTCGCCACGTCTCCTGAACTCCAACCAGACGATCCGCCACCGCCGCTGGTCACCAGGACCACGACAACTACTACGGCAGCCAATGCTATGATATGCCAGAGCTTCATGGTTGCTCCCCATGTTGGTTTTTTTGAATTGTTAACTTCCGACGGAAAGATGGTATATTCTACCGTGTTCGGATTACGTATTAACTCCGAATGAGCCTCTCCGTTGTTACACTCAACGTACTATTATAATATATGAGGTCTATTTTGTAAATAGCACCGTGTGTTTACTGATGCGCTTGCTTGGCAGCGTCAATCAGGGTGGAGCCGCCGCGGTCTAGCCAGCGCTGATAGGTCGGGCTGCTGCCAGCGTGCCGTTCGCGCCACATGTTGAAGGCGTCACGGGAATAAATCACCGTTTGCGGGTCGTGCAGGCCTTTGCCTTGCTCTAGGTGCAGGGCGGCCAGTGGACCGCCGTTATAGGCGGCTGCCACTAGTTCCACGGTGGTATTCCACGAGGGGCCTTGCTGGTACGTACCAAAAGTGTCACGCAAATAGGCCAGGTAAGCCGTGCCGAACTCGATGTTGGTATTAGGATCCCAGATGTTATAAGACGTAACTGGCTTCTTCAAGCGATGTGCGGCGATATCTTTGGCCGTAGCCGGTGCAATCTGCATCAGGCCCTGAGCCTGGCCGCTGTTGGCCTTGGCATAGCCACCGGATTCCATGGTCATGATAATGGCGATCAGGTTGGGGTCGATGTTATATTTTTTGGCATTCTGGTCAATCGGCGTCTGCCAGTGCTTCACGGTGGAGGAAATCCACGGGCTGGTGATAGAATCGGCCTGCGGCTTGAGCGGTACTTTGGAATGATTAATAAGCGTAACGATAGCAACACCAGCCAAAGTAATCAATATGCCAACCAATATCATCACGGAGTCATGCCGGGAGGGCAGCCGCAACCGAAAACGCCTAATGCTCATACCGAGTATTATACTCTTCCGTGAAGCCCAGAAAAACTAGCCATTTATGGGCACGTGGCAGTATACTTTAGATAGTATTAGTTTTTTAAGGAGGAGAATATGGGTAAGAACAGTAAAATTGTACTTATTATAGTAATCGTAATCGTCGTAGCTGGCGGCGCTTATATGCTTCTTCATAAATCTAATAAATCAACCACCGCGTCCAAAGCGGCAACATCGACCAACGCGCCGGCCGTTAACAACGCCGTCTTAATCACCAAGACTAATTCCAGCCTCGGCCAATACCTAGCCGATCCCAGCAACAAGGCGCTCTACACCTATAACGGCGACACCTCGGGCGTCAGCAACTGTACCGGTTCATGTATAACCGCCTGGCCAGCCTACGTAGATAAAGGCGCGACCACCGGCCTGCCATCAGGCGTCAGCACTATTAAGCGCACCGACAACGGCCAGACTCAGTACACTTACAACGGCATGCCGCTTTACTACTTCGCTAGTGACGGTTCGGGGCAGGTTACCGGCAATGGTGTTCAGAACTTCACAGTAGCCAAGCCGGCGGCCGCCAGCTCAAGCTCTTCTAGCTCTTCGGCTCCGTCCAGTTCGTCCTCAAACTCATCTTCCAGCTCCAGAAACTCCACCTACAACTACTAAATCATGAGCAAGCACATCAATAATTCTGGGGCGGTTTCATGGCTGCTGAGAATTGGCTTGGCGTTCGTCTTCTTGTACGCCGCCACGGCCTCTCTCCAGCACCCTTTGGTCTGGGCAGTTTACATGCCGGCATTTTTGACCAAAGCCATAGCCAGCACGACGTTAATTAAAATAGTCGCCGTCTACGAACTAGCACTGGTAGTCTGGCTGCTGAGCGGCAAGTATGTACGCTACTGCGCTTTGCTGTGCGCCCTAACGCTAGCCGGCATCGTCCTTACCAACCCCAGCCAGCTGATCACCACCTTCCGCGACGTCGGCCTGGTGTTTATGGCGCTAGCGCTGTTTTTTGTTGAGAAATAGCAATGATCATCGATTTTTGCTAGATATAAAAAGGATTCGCACCATAAAGCACAAGTAGAGGGTTAAACAACCTTTGCCTACCGTTTATAATACAATTGTGACAGTTATTATTGCCGCACTATACGATGACGGGGATGGAGCAATTATCGTATCCGATAATATGGCAACATTCGAGCATCCTTTTAAAAAAGAAGAAATAAGAGTTGAGCACGACGATATAAGAAAAATATTTCCGATTAATGACACCGTAACCGTAGCCTATACGGGAAATGTTGAGTTTTGGAGCGAAATACTCAAAGAAGTTGAGCAAAAAGTCCATAAAACTGATAAGTATGAAAAAGTTCGTAGAATCATTGAAACTGTTTATAGACGGCACTTTATTCGTTACTTAGAAAGCAATGTTCTCGTTTTTTTAGGTTTTGAGAATATGAAAGATTATAATGCTCGGGCAAATAAGGAATTACCGCAAGCCCGTATTGATCAGATTGACCACCAACTAAAAACCACAATTGCTACAGGTGAAATGATTTTAGTCGGTAAGGACAAAGAGGTTTATGAAATCTACTCGCTACGTGACCCGGGAACTTTAGAGCCTAATATATACGGACGCACCATAGTAGGAAGCGGAGTTATATCCGGAAGCGCTCCAGTACTCCTAAAGTACCGGAAGAAAATGAGCAAAAAGGATGTTAAAGAACTATTGTTAGAAGCTAAAAAACTAGCTGAACAAGACAAGGGAGTTGGTAAACTTACCCAGGTAGTTGAGTTACCCTAACTGCTACTTACCCTTGTAAAACTCTTCTGCTTCATTCAAACCCTTTTGATAAGCCTTGTTAGGGTAAGAAGTAGCCTGTTACTTTTTATCGAATCGGCTTAATAGCAAGCTTTCCTATGACTAGTTTCGGTTGAGCAACAGGAGGTCTTACCACATACCGCTTGATCTTAGGAGCATTGGGCTGGGCATTAACCAGATTGAGAGACTGCTGGAAAGCTTTTAGGGTTGTTGGGCTGGAGTCAAAGTTATATGTGGGAGAAACGGTGAACCAGACCAAAGCTGTTATTTTCGGATTGTGAAGAGCGTAGTCGAACATCCCTGTTACCCAATCGTCTTTGTTACCAAAGCCCTCGTCTGAGGTTGTCTCACTAATAATAATGGGTTTGTTAAAGGACTCGATTACTTGCTGGTTGGCTTGATAAAATTGAGCAAAGGTTTGATATTTTATTTCGAGCGGCAAATGTTCGTGATTCAAGGTAATGCCAACGTAGTCCACCCACTGATTGCCCGGATAATACTGGGGCGTAACTGTAGCATTGCCGCGGTTGGGGCTCCATATCCACTTAATGCTAGGATCGACATGATGCCCAATCTTAACTACATGCCTCCAAGCCGCCACGTATTGACCGGTATCTCCCTGCCAGGGATACCAGCTTGTTGAACCCGGAGGCAAATCCATTTCCTGGTCAAAACGTATTAAAACTACTCGGTTCTGGCATACATCTTTGACTTGTTGCAATTGGTCAGTGATAAGCTTGTCATATTTACCATCCGCAATGTCTGCCAGCGAATAGTTACTCGTACCATGAACACCACCCCAACTTTCCCAGGTAACTTCGGGGACATAGCCCCCGTTACAGGCAGATTGGAGTTTATTGTTATTGAGCTCGCCACTCCAGTGGGTAAACCACCCCATGATGTTCATCTTGTGGCCAAGCTTGGTATTATCGGCTTCAGGATTCGGGTCGGTCGTAAACAGACCGAACTTTAGTCTGGTTCCTTCTCGTGGAATATTAGGTTCATTAGAAGCTTGTGATATCGAAGTATTGCTTTGTGCCGGTGATGTTACTAAAGAACCAGAAAGATAGGCAACTAACACGCCGCCTATGACTACGCCACACAAGAGTGCGCCTAACGTGGCTAAAAATAGTTTGCTATTGAACATAACGTATAATTTCTACCCGATACTCTATTCTTCACAAAATAACATTAAGCTATATATAATAACACAAATATTCAGCCCGGACAATCTATCTACCCCTATTAGTATTAACATAGCATAAGCACTATTACAAGATTATTGACTATCCTGCTAGTTAATGCTAATGTACAATAAAGAAAACAATAAAATCAGGTTTATATAACTCAATTTAATGACTGGTGAGGTGAATTACATGGATTATCCAAAAACGCTGCCGCTCACAGGCGGCGGAATAGTAATAGGTGGTATCGCTTTCGGTAGATACTGGATTTTACTAGCTAGCATTTTGCTAGTTGCGCTCGGTGCAGTACTAATACGAGTGCTCTTCCGTAGAGGCAAAGAAGCTACTCAAGTATGATTCCTACGGTTAAAACGTCTCGCAGACGCTATATTGCTCTTGGCCTCATACTCATACTTATATTGATGGGGTGGACTGCTAGACATATTATCCAAATCGTACAAATATCTAACGGACAGCCACAGAATCAGTTCTCGATATTGTGGGTTTTGGTGTTTGGTTCCCTAATGTGGCATCTTGGCCTCGCTTGGATGGAAAAGCCTTATAAAACCAACAAGAGGCAACAGAAGAAGTTGGATAAATTAGTCGTTACCTTAAACGTGCCTATTTATAATGAAGACCCTAGGGTAGTGCGCCTCGTGCTCAACTCTTTAATTGGACAGACCAGAAAGCCAAACCGGATTCAGGTAGTTGACGACGGTTCTGAGGAAGATTATAAAAATATCCGTAAGTGGTGGTACCGCAAGGCAAAAGCGGCCGGCATTAAAGCGTCTTGGGTTCGAACTGAGAACTCAGGTAAGCGCCATGCTCAGCTCACAACTTTCCTCAAAGACGATGATGCGGATATATTCATTACCATAGACTCTGATACCGTTATAGAGTCAAACGGCGTTGAAGAAGGATTGAAGCCCTTCGCGCGAAAAGATGTCACTTCCGTTGCAGCCATCATATTGGCACAAAATTCCTCAGCTAGCTGGTTTACGCGCTTGACTGATCCATGGCTTTTAACTTTCCAACTGGGCGTTCGTAGCGCACTATCTAAATTAGGATCCGTACTTGTGAACTCCGGCAATTACTCTCTGTACAGAGCTAAGATTATCAGAGAGGGAGCGGACGTTTACGCAAATGAGCATTTTTTTGGACATCCTGTACAGTTTTCTGATGATTCTCTATTAACTACCTTCGCTTACCTGAAAGGCCGGACTGTGCAACAGCCTACAGCAATTGGGTTTACGGTGCTGCCAGAAAACGTCAACCATCACCTTCGTCAACAGCTTAGATGGATGCGTGGTTCTTTTATTAGATCTTGGTGGAGGTTTCGTTATTTGCCAATACGTAGTTTTGCATATTGGGAGCACTTTGCTAGCTGGTTAAACTTCTCGCTTATTTTCTTCGCATTTGGCTACATCTGGGTATACGCACCGCTCATTAACCACAAAGTGATACCAGGGTTGCTATTGTTCAGCGTTTTAACAAGCTACGCGAGCTCATTGAAGTACTTGACAATACAGCGAAGCGATCAATCATTCAGATGGCAAGTATTAACGTACCTCATGTCGCCAATCATGATGCTATGGACTGCTCTGTTCTTACGCCCACTGCGTATTTACTCGATGATAACTTGTTACAAAACTGGATGGGGCACACGTAAAAAGGTTGAAGTTAAGTTAGCTTAGGTCTTATCGTACACGAATAGGCGAAGCCAAACCCAGACGGGTATTGGAAAGCTTTTCGTCCTTTTGGACTCATCAGCATGAGCACGCACTCATGGAAGCTAAAGGCGGGGGAAAGTACTAGGTAATGATTGAGACAAATGTCTCTCCTAGTACGATCCCTCGCCGGCCTATTGCTAGGACTTCGCTAGAAATCTAAGGCTTCTAACTGCCTCTTCTTTAATTCGATATCACTTCGTGGTTTTTGAGCCGTAGCTCCTTTGTTTACGCCAGCTGAACGTGTCGTTTACGCTTCTTATGTATGCGTATGTACGTCAGCAGCACCAGCAGTACAAACAGATCCAACGCCCAGAACCAGATTCCGAGGAGAGTGGAATTCTTCCACTGTCCGCCGTTACCTTCTTGCTGATTGGTGGAGTTAAGGCTGATGCCTTGACTGGCGAGCTGGTTGCTCTTAACTTCGTTGTTGGCGACCGCCTCTTCCTTGCTACCGTGAATGGCAACTATGCCTATCCGGTTGCTTTGGATGAGATTTTCGATAGCGGTATTCCCGTTGGATTCCGAGAAAACAATGCCTTCGCCCTGATTCCCAGTGGTTTGGTTGTTAGCAATCAGGTTGCCAGTAGACGCCTTGTCCATCATGATCCCGTTCTCCCCGTTATTGCGAGAGACGTTGTGGGTGATCGTTCCACCCGTGACGTATTTCGAGAAAATGATGCCATGACGGCCGTTGTAGGCAGCGAGGTTATGCGTCAGCACCAGGCCGCTGCTGTAACTGTGCGGATCGATTCCGTAGAACTGGTTGTGAACGAACCCGTTGCCGCGGAAAGCGACTCCCGTAACGTGGTTGGTGTAGGCTCCGATGAAACCGTGCTCAAACGTTGAGCCAGAGGCTTCGCCTTGGGACTGGCCCATCCACGAAACACCGTACGAACCATTCCAGTCCCAGCCCAGCCCGGATACCCCTGAAGAAATAATCTTCATGTGGGCCCGGTGCATAGCCAGGATGAATGGCTCATACACTTTGCCTTCGCTGTTCGCCGGTGGCGGGCTCGACGACTGGACCGTAACTCGGTCAAGTTGCAGATAGCCCGCCTGGACACCGAGGAAAACCCCGGGCCGGGTAGTGAGTGTTAGTTCGTGTTCCGCTGGGAACGAAATGACCAGCCGGCTTTCCGGATCGACAATCAGAGCCGAGTTGAGCGTAAACGCCGCCGGGCCTGATTTTTCGATCCAGTCATTCGCGTTGACTGCCTTGGTAATGCTGGCCAAGGTAGCGTGGGTTCCATCAAATCCGCGTATGTGACGCCATATCCGCCCAGCAGACACTAGTCTGATTTGGTGCGGAAGTACCTCAATGGCACGGATTGATGCCGACAGGGACTGCGTACCACCATTGCTAGCTGTGCCGGGAATGAGCCCCTGCTCAGCCGCATGGATTGGATCGAGCGACGTAACGTACGGTGCCCGATTGGGTTTGAACGGATATGGCGACAGGGCCTGATGGTTCTTGCCGATCGTGAAGCTGGCTATCACGCCAAGCACGACCACAAACAGCAGAACCAGAACATAGCCCCCTCGGGTCCGAGAGCGGTTTCTCTCGGACCAGCTTCTTTGGGGCGACATAGCGCTCCTCTCATAGGGTTTTGTACGCTTGTACTAAGCGTACGTCTGACGAGTACTAACTGCCAGGTGCGGTCTTAGCAATGACGTCGAAACGCTTAGGGTTACCCCTAAACAGAGAGATCGTCAGCGCCGTGATAGTCCAGACTGCCGTTACCGGACACAGAATCCCAGCTGCAAGAGCCTGGAAAACCCGGTTTAGGAAGTACTTCAGGCCATGCGTAGCACGGTCTTTGGCGTTTCCGCTGTTGACCCAGCCGCTGATGACGAATGCCCCGATCCAGGCACCGAATGAGGTCCAGAAAAAGGCGTACGCCGCTGGCGGAACTTCAATGCTGTTGGTCAGGATGAGTACCACGGACGTGGTAGCCGCTCCGAAGGTCAGAAAGCCCAGTATGTACCTCGTACCAATGAGGAACGCGGGCCAGGCTGACATGACATCACGGTTAACGACAGCGTGGATGTTACCCCACAACCACCGCCTCCGCTGCTTCAGATAGGCACCCCATGTCCAGGGCGAGGTGAGCTCGATGTACTCGTGGAAGAACCCCCACCGGAGACCCTTATCGGCGGCTTTTTGGCCGAAGACAAGGTCCTCAGAGGCAAATACCCGGTAGTTCCACGTGACAATTTCCTCAGCTCTACCCGTAACACACAGGCCCTCGCCATGCACGAACATCGGCCGCTGAACAAACCCCTGGAAAAAGGAGCAATAGATCTGGCAGCTGAGGTAGCGCATGTCGTCCATATGGCTCAACAGGAAATGCCGCAGAGACGGGCCACCGTAGTGGATCCGCGGTGCGGTAATTCCCTGACAGACGTCGTAATTGCCTGCGAACGCCGTCTCAACGTACTCCCTGGTAGGGGAGGTGTCATCGTCGAGAAACAGGATCTTGACGTCTGATCGGGACAACCCTGTGTTCTTTCGCTCCAGCCGGCTGTACTCTATTGCCCGGGCCTTGTATTGGGACCGTGCGCTAAAGTCAGGCGGAACCGTAATTACCCGGTTAGCGTCTGGGTAGTCGTCACCCATTTCAGGCTCATTGACCACCCAAATGGTGTGGGGCATTGAGAGCCGGTATGCCCGGATTTCCGAGATGATCTCGTTGACCCGGTCTTGCTCTCGCCCAGTCGTCGTGATCTGAATGATCAGTTGACTGAACTTCCTTGGCTCCGTATCGAACTCAACGTGGAACCACCACTCACCGACAATCCAAAAGAAAGCGTCAACGAGCGGCCGCAGAAATGCACATAGAAGGACCCATGTCCACCAATGCATTTGTAAATCACCTCCGATAGATAGGTTGGACTAGTGAACTACGACTGCGGACTGCGTTACTGTTGGGTATCTTCTTAGTCGTCTCCTAGCGTCGCGTTGAACTCGTGGATCGCCGATTGCACCGGCGTTGGAATGCCTTTTGCCTTGGCAAAACTGAGCCAAGCTGCCATGTCCTTCGGGAGGCAGGCGCCGCCATATGGTCCCTTATTACCGGTACCGTACAGCTCGTCCCACATCCCCTGAGCACTCTGGCCAGTGATCTCAAAGACCAGTTCAGGGTCAATTCCCAACTCTTCGGCTGCCAGCCTCATCTCGTTAAAGAATGTGATCTTGGCGGCGTTGTAGTTGTTGTGAACGTAC
>CAYRVE010000009.1:0-10497 GCA_964427685.1 uncultured Candidatus Saccharibacteria bacterium
TAATCGTCTAGTTCGTAATTGAACGAGCCGTAGCCGCTGGTCAGACTTTTGAGCTGGTCGTAAAAATCGGTTAGCAGATTGGCCAGCGGCGCCTCAAAACTGACAACCGCCCGCTTGTCCACGTAGCTGATGTTCTTTTGCAGACCGCGCTTTGCGCTAATCAGCTGAATAACCGGGCCAACATAAGTCTGCGGCACAATAATTTCACCGTTAATCCACGGCTCGCGGATTTCTTGAATTTTGGCCGGATCCGGCAGGTCGGCGGCGCTTTTAATATCAATTTCATCGCCGTTAACCATCACCACGTGATAATCGGTCGAGGGATTAGTGATGACCAGGTCGAGATCATATTCCCGCTCCAATCGTTCGCGCACTATGTCCATGTGCAAAAGACCTAGGAAACCAACGCGGACGCCAAAACCCAATACTGGCGAGTTCTCTGGCGCGAATTGCAGAGCCGAATCGCTGAGACTGAGTTTTTCGACGGCATCTTTTAGCAGTTGGTAATTTTCATTGCTGTCTGGAAAAAAGCCGGCATAGACAAACGGCTGGACATCTTTGTAGCCCGGCAGTGGCTTATCTGCGGGCTTGCTGACAAGCGTGATAGTGTCGCCAACCTTAGCTTCGCGCGTTGATTTAAGGTTAGTGACTACGTAGCCGATTTCGCCAGCCGCCAGGCTTTTCCCGCTGTTCATTTCCGGCGTCAACGCGCCAACATCCAAGGCCAGCCCTTCCGCGCTAGTGGCCATCATCTTGATCTGAGCGCTCTTATTAATTGCTCCGTCAAAAACGCGCACGTACAAAATCACGCCTCGGTAATCGTCATAGTAAGAGTCAAAAATTAAGGCACGGGTCTTATCTGTCGATGATTCTTTGGGCGCCGGAACTTTTTCAATAATTGCTTGCAAGACTTCATCTATATTTTGGCCGGTCTTTGCCGAGATTTCGATGATGTCTTGGCGCTGGCAGTCTAGCAGGCTTATAATTTCCGCGCTCACCCGTTCCGTGTCGGCCGCCGGCAAGTCTATCTTATTGAGTATCGGGATTATTTTGAGATTAGCATCAATAGCCAGGTAAACGTTGGCCAGTGTCTGTGCCTGGACGCCCTGGGTGGCATCAACTACCAGCAACGCGCCCTCACAGGCCTGTAAACTGCGCGACACTTCGTAGCTAAAGTCCACGTGGCCCGGCGTGTCAATCAGGTTCATTTCATAATTTTGATAACGCATCCGCACCGGCGCCAGCTTAATAGTTATACCCTTTTCGCGCTCCAGGTCCATTTTGTCTAGCAGCTGGGCTTTCATGTCGCGCTTCTGCACGGTGCCGGTCAATTCCAGCAAACGGTCAGCCAGCGTCGATTTACCGTGATCAATGTGTGCGATAATACAAAAATTGCGAATGTGGTCTTGGTTCATGTCCGTCTAGTATAACAGAGGTGTTCGGGACTAGTTGTCGCGGCCGTCGATCATTTCCAGGATGCTTACGTATTGGCCGGGTGTGATAACCAAGTGATCGAGCAGCTCTATACCAAGTACTTTGCCGGCGGCAATGAGCTGTTCAGTGATGTGCACGTCCGGCGTAGTCGGTTCCAGTTGGCCGGATGGATGGTTGTGCGCCAGGATAACTGCCACAGCGCCGCGCTCGATAGCCGGCTGGAAAACCTCCCGCGGGTGCACCACATTTGACGTTAGGCTGCCGATAGAAATAACTTCATCGTGAACCACCCGGTAACGGCTATTCAAGTACAATCCGCGTAGCTGTTCTTTTTGGCTGCTACTAATGTCCTTGAGATATTGGTAGGCTTGTTTGGCGTTGCGAACATGTACCGGCCGGCCAGATGATTGGCGGGCATAGAAACGACGTCCTAATTCTAGACTGGCGATAATCTGGCAAGCTTTGTTCAGGGAAATATCGGCGGTTTGGCTGAGACGCTGAGGATTCAATTCGCTAGCGATAGCCTTTTCACCGTATTCGCGCAGGGTACGCTGGGCCATAGCCAAAACATCTTCATTGCGATTGCCCACGCCCCATAAAATAGCCACTAGCTCGGCGACTGATAAATTGGTCGCGCCGCTATGTAGCATTTTTTCACGCGGCCGGTCATCCTCCGGCATGTCTTTGACGCGCAGTACGTACTGGCTGTCGGTTTCGGTAAAAATTAGGTCGTGGTCGACCACTGAATAAGCTGATGGTGTGTCTGTAGACGCTTGGGGCATAGTCATAATTATACCCCTATCGACCCCAAAAAATATTAAATCCTTATTAAATAGTACAAAATTACAATTGTAGTTTGATGGGGTTCAGGATGATTTTGCGCAAACGCTTGAAGAGCGGCTGGACTTCTTCCAAGCCGAACAATGCTGAAACGCAGATGTGCACGCTGAAGGTCGCACCAGCTATCAGCAACAGCTTGGAACCAAGCGCCAGAACGCCCTTGTCGTTAATCCCTAGCGGATAAACCGATATCATAATAAAAGCCGCCACCACGCTAAAGCCCGTAACGGACGCGATACGCCATACCCCGCCCCAGAAGGTAGCGTCGAAGAGTTTCGGGTCGCGCACCAGCATAATAATAGACAATATGAAGACTTCCGTTGCGGCGACAATCGATTGCGCCAGTGCCAAGCCGGAAACGCCGTAAGCACCAGGCCGCGACAAGCTAATTGCCAGAAAGACGTTCAGGCCAATTACGAACAACGAGACAATCAGCGGCGTTATAGTATCTTTTTGGGCGTAGAACCAGCGGGATATAATGGAGTACATAATCCTAAAGAATATGGCGACCGTCAAAAATCCAAAAATTGTCGCGATTTGCTGGTTGCCATGGGTATAGATCAAGCGAGCCAGATAGCCTCGGCAAAAGTAGCAGACGATCACCAGTGGCGCGCTAATCCAGATCATAGCTCTGAGCACCATTAAAAAGTCTTTGCGAAATAAGTCGGGTCGGTGCTGGCTAAGCCGGGCGTTAAGCCGCGGAAAGGCCGCCGTGGAGATAGCCGTACCAATCAGCAGAATCGGCGCCGTACTTAGAATATAGGCGTTGCTCCAGTAGGTAATATTGCCGGCTCCAATGCCGCTGGCAATGTGTGTTTCGACGATGTTTTCAACTTGGTCCATGCCTTGGTCCAGGGAGCGCGGCGGCAAGTTGCGCAAAACAATATGGAAATCGTGGCTCTTCCACATAACGCCGGGGCGCCAGTGAAAGCTCGTGTTCCAAAGTCCACAGGCTACTATGATTAATTGCAACACGGCGCCAATCAGCGCACCGAGGCCCAAGCCGACCAAGCCAATATTATCTTTAAAGATGTAGATGCTCATAATTATCGACAGGTTGTAAAACAGCGGCGCGATAGCGAAGAAGAAGAATCGTCCCATAGTTTGCTGGACGCTGGTCAGGATACCGGAAATGGTGAACAACAGCGGGTTAAGGGCCAGGAAACGCATGATAGTGGTCGCGGTGTGCAGTTGTACTGGCGACAAACCCGGCGCCACAATGTGTTTTATAAGCGGCGCGGCAAAAACAATGATGATGACCGCCACCACAGCCATCAAAACGGCCAGGAAGTTTAACAGCGAATCGGCCAGTTCCCAGGCATTACGGCGGCCGTTGCGTAGCAGGCGATCGGATAAGACTGGCATAAAGGCCACGCCTAGCGCGCCAGCAGCTAGTGTAAAAAAGAAGAAGTCCGGGATAGTAAAGGCCGCGAAGTAAGCGTCGGTGCTCTGAGGACCGGTGGTGGGAAAGTTAGCATTGACCAGCTTGGTTCTGAGGAATACCAGCAGCTGCCCCAGGAAAGCCGTCGACATCAGCAAGACAGCAACGTTGCTGATACTGATGCGCGGCTTCTTCTTGATAGGAGCGGTCGGGTTCATGCTTGGGCCGGTACTTTATAGTTCAGGTTGTTCAATTCACCATATAGTATAAAGCAGGTGCCCGCCTGATGACAGGCTTAATATAGCCAACTTTATATCTAAAAGCCTAGTACAGCGTGGCGGCGGCAGGCATTTTGGCGCCCTTGAGGGCTTCGATGACTTCTTTGGCGTTGACAGTTTCTTTTTCTAGCAGCTTATCTTTGAGTTTTTCGAGGTGAGACAGGTTGGCCTTGATAACAATCCGGGCGCGGTTAGCGGCCTCAGTGATTAGCGCTTCGACTTCGTCGTCAATTGCTTTAGCGGTTTCGTCGGAATAGTCGCGTTCGTGAATTAGGCGATCAATCATCATACCGTCGTCAGTGTGAAAGACTTGGTTGCGTAGTTTTTTGCCCATGCCTTGGTTAACAATCATGTCGCGGGCCATTTCGGCGGCGCCCGGCAGATCGCTGCCGGCTCCGGTGGTAATGTTATCATAGCCAAGCACAAGTTCCTCGGCCATTCGACCGCCTAGGGCTAGAGCCAATCTGTCTTTGAACTGTACCAACGACATAAACATACGATCCTCGGGCGGAATGGACCAAGTTACGCCACCGGTCTGGCCGCGCGGAATGATAGTAACCTTGTGTACCGGGTCGCTATCCGGTAGAACGTGGCCAACCAAGGCATGACCGGCTTCGTGATAGGCCGTAACCTCTTTGTCCTTATCAGTCATGATTTTGCTTTTGCGTTCAGGGCCGATGGCTACCCGCTCAAAGGCGTCGGTTACGTCATGTTCTACGATTTCATTGTGCGAGTTACGAGCGGCGATAATGGCTGACTCGTTGGCGATGTTGGCCAGGTCGGCGCCGGAGGAACCGGCGGCCTTAGCTGCTAGGGAATCCAGGTCAACGTTCTTGCTAATTGGCTTGTCCTTGAAATGTACTTTTAGAATGGCTTCACGGTCTTTGCGGTCCGGCAAGCCGATGTTTACGCGACGGTCAAAGCGGCCGGGGCGCAGTAACGCCGGATCGAGCACATCCGACCGGTTGGTAGCCGCTAGTACAATAACGTTTTGGCCCTGCTCAAAGCCGTCCATTTCTACCAGAATTTGGTTGAGAGTTTGTTCACGCTCGTCGTGCCCGCCGCCCATGCCGGAGCCGCGGCGCCGGCCAACAGCATCAATTTCATCAACGAATATAATACATGGCGCGTTCTTTTTGGCTTTGGCGAACAGGTCGCGTACCCGTGAGGCGCCAACACCCACGAACATTTCCACGAACTCCGAGCCGGAAATACTAAAGAACGGCACGTTGGCCTCACCGGCAGCTGCCCGAGCCAACATAGTCTTACCCGTACCAGGAGGGCCAACCAGTAGTACGCCCTTGGGAATCCGCGCTCCCATGCTGGCAAACTTTTTAGGAAACTTCAGAAATTCCACGACTTCTTCTAGGTCTTGCTTGGCCTCGGCGCTGCCGGCAATTTCCTTAAAGGTAATTTTATCTTTCTCGTTGCCATACAACCGCGCTCGGCTCTTGCCAAAACTCAGTGCTTGGTTGCCCTGGCCCTGGGCGCTACGCAACATAAAGTACAGCAAGCCGGCAATTAATAACACCGGTACAACTGATTCGGCTATGCCTACCCAAGTCGAGCTGCTATTGGCGGCCGGCTTATATGAAACCGTGACTTTGGAGGTATTAAAACCCTGTTCTCTAAGGCTGGAGTTAGCGTCAATGTAAGTCTTAAGGGTGGCATGATTTTCGCCATTCGGCGTAATGTCCACTTCATTACTATTGACCACCATCTTGCTGTATTTGCCAGCATTGGTATCTGTAATCGCTTGGCTGGCGGAAATAGTCTTAAGAGAACTGGGCTGGTTGAAGGCCGCTACTATAACCAGGCCGAATAAAATGATAAGCGTGATAAAACCGGCATTTTTCATATTGCGGCTGTTGCCCTTGGACGGTTTACGGCCGGGACGCAGAGGTTTTTTATCCATGAATACGATTATACCCTCGCTCGGAAATTTTTCCTAGCGCTCGACTAAGGCGAGTGCCAAACTACGCTTTCCAGCTTTCATGGTGACGCCGCGCAGGACGTCAAATTGCTGCCCTGGCGGCGCGGTCTTAGCGGCCACTACCAGTCGTTCCAGTGTTTTACGGTCAAATCCGCGCACTTCATTTTCGCGCAACCAAGCCGCCATAACTTCCAAAGCCACCTGGTGCGGCAACTGGCCAAACCACCGCCTGGCCAAACCACCCTCACTGGACTGCTCGCGGATTTGATTAGCCAAAAACGCATCAAGCTGATCATTATTATCCTGAGACCGCCGTATAAGATCCAAGAAATTCTGCCTGTCTTGATAATCAAACCGCGGCAATAGCCGGTGGCGAATATAGTTGCGAAGATAGGCTTCGTCGGCATTGGTACTATCCTCACGCCACTCTAAACTGTGCTGCTCGGCATGGGCGATTAGGTCATTTTTTGGAATGTTAAGCAGCGGCCGTCTTAGCCCCGGCTTGCTACCCAAAGCACTCAGACCTTTGCGACCGGTACCTCGTAACAGATTGATAATGGCCGTTTCCAGCACGTCGTCCTGATGATGGGCGGTGACAAGTGCCTGCGCATCATGCTGATGGCGCACCTTTTCCAAAAAGTCATATCGGGCTTGCCGGGCTGTAGCTTCGCTGGCACCGGCGCCAAGCCGCCCCTCTTGATAGGCGAAGGGCAATTCGTAAGTTTGAGCCAGGCTCTCTACGAACCTCAGATCTTCCGCCGAGTCCGGCCGCATACCATGGTCAAAATGCGCCACGACCAATTCACTACCCGGCTCATCATGCAGCATATGCAGTAAAACCACCGAATCCACGCCGCCCGATACGGCTACAACATACTTGCCCGGTTCCAGTTCGATATTCATTAAGTATAATTATAGTGTGAAACGACTTTACTTTATACGTCATGGCGAAAGCGAGTTCAATGCCTCGCATGTATTCTGGAACGGTTCATCCGATACGCCGTTGACACCTAAGGGCCGCGAGCAGGCTAAACGCGCCGGGCAAAAAGCCCGAGAGGAAGGCTTGGTGTTTGACGTGATTATCAGCTCGCCCCTTACTAGGGCGCATGATACAGCCAAACACGTAGCATCAGAACTTGGCTACCCCCACGATGAAATAGTTCTGGACAACTATTTCGTTGAACGCGACTTCGGCAAATTGGAGGGGCGCAAAGACCTGGTCGCTGGGACTAAGTATGTCATCGATGAGTCGGCGATTGACCCCTACGACGGAGTGGAAAAACTGCAAGACCTGCAAAGCCGCATGGATGATTTCCTGACTTATCTACACTCCTTACCCCATGACACCATTTTGGTAGTCGGTCACGGCGGCTCCGGCCGGGCACTCCGCCGGGCCATCCAAAAAGAATCCTTAAGCAAACGCGGCAAAAGCCTGCACAATGCCGAGTTAATGAGGTTTATATGAGTACGGCCCATCCGCGAGTAGGCGTCGGCGTGTTTGTCTGGAAAGACGACAAATTCCTGATGGGCAAACGCCGCGGTTCGCACGGACATGACACCTGGAGCCTACCCGGAGGGCATTTAGAGTTTGGCGAATCCTGGGAGGAAGGTGCTAAACGCGAAGTTCTAGAAGAAACCGGACTAATAATTAATAATGTTCGCTTCCTGGCAGCCACCAACGACATTTTTCCGGCAGACAACAAACACTACGTTACAGTCTGGGTCTACTCGGACTGGGAAAGCGGCCAGCCAAAATTAATGGAGCCGGATAAATATGTAGACCAAGAATGGCGTACTTTTCAAACATTACCCTCACCGCTTTTTGAACCATGCTGGAAAAACTTACGTAAGGCCAAGCCTGAATTGTTTCGTTAGCTGGCCAACAGATGTAAATCGTGCTATATTAACCCCTGCTTAAGGCGGCGTAGCTCAGTTGGTTAGAGCGCAGGACTCATAAGCCTGAGGTCAGTGGTTCAAATCCACTCGCCGCTACCAAATCTAAGCAAAACTATATTGGTTTTCGCTTATGCTTGCAGCTTAGACGCATAGTGCTAGGATAAGCATAGCTATGGGAAACAACGACCGGAATGGCAATCGAGCTCACCTGGAAATAGTCCCTTTTGAGGCCGACAAGACAGTTGAGGGCTTTATGGTCTTCCCAGGAACCCCATCCACTGAAATAGGTGTCGAGAGGACGGTCGAGAATGATCATCTTTTTATGTACAACCACTCCTCTGAGCGCTTTGAAGTCCTACGTTACGGTTCTGCCCTAATAGTGAGTATGTTGCGCATGCACGAAACAGTAGACCCAGCCCGCGGGCCTGAACTCGCGGTCTTCGGAACAGATGGAAACTTCCATAACCATCTAACGCTAAGCGAACCTCTGTCCCCGCCAGAAACTGAGAGCGGAGATCCGGATATTAAACATATTGCTATTTTCGAGCAGGTAGTCGGCCAAGAACATCAGCCGTTTACTATAGCCGTGGATGACATCTATATCTTTTCGCTGGCAAAACCTGCGGTCGAAAAACTGTTAGACGATATATAATACTTAGCAATGCATCTTGATATTGGCGTCTTCTTATTGGTCTTTAGCGTTATTTTTCTGGCCGAGCTGCCGGATAAGTCGCTCTTTGCCGCCCTGGTACTAGGCAACCGCTTCCCGGCTTTCTGGGTCTGGCTGGGCGCTGCCAGCGCCTTTTTGGTACATGTCATTATCGCCGTCTCGGCCGGCAAACTGCTGACCCTCCTGCCGCACCAGCTTATGGAAGCCGTCATCGCCCTGCTGTTCTTCGCCGGTGCCGTGCTGTTGCTCTCCGGCAAGCACGGCTTGGAACAAAAACCACAGCTTGAACCCAAAAATACCCATAGCCCGCTCCGGGTTTACGCCACCGCCTTCAGCGTCATCTTCATCGGTGAGTGGGGTGACATTACCCAGATTGCCACTGCCAACTACGCCGCTAAGTACCACGCGCCGTGGACCGTCGGTATTGCCGCGGTTTTGGCGCTCTGGATCGTTACGGGGCTGGCTATTGTGGCAGGCTCAAGGCTACTAAAACTTGTCCCTCAAAAAGTACTTTTGAGGTTTATGGGCGGCGTTATGCTAATTTTTGCCGTGTTAAGCGCAGTATCAGCCTTTAAATAGATGCTTTAAAGCTTTTTGATTATGCGGTCGATTTTCACGATGCTCTGGTCCGGCGTGGCCACTAACTCAAACGCCAAGCCGCTGGAAGAATTCATTTTTATTACTCCTTTTTGTTTTTAATTTTTTGCTAGCAGTGGTTTTTGTTTTTTTAACCTGTTTTTATGATAACGCTTATGCTGCTAACGACGCAAGTGAGTTTTATCAATAATTCGTTGTATTTTTTGCAAATCTCCTGGCCACCGGCTTTGGTACTGCGGCTACATGTGCTTTCAAAATCTAATTTGGGTGAGTACGTTAATTCGCATTGGAACAATATCAGTAGGGAGCTTAATAGATGGAAACGACTTCTAGCGGTGAGTCAGGCTGTCGCTTGGTCTAGGGCGCATGAGTTGAACCTGATCGAGTTATTGACCAAGAACTGCGGGAAGATTATCCAAAATCCGTTGACTATGAGCAACCAGTCCCTGCTCCGCATATGAGGCAATCGTATCTTCAAACATCCTTTTTGAGCCGCCGAGCGAGAGCTCGCCCTCTACGATGAGTATGCCTGCACCATCAACTTCCTCAACCCGATGCTGAATAGTGCCAGAGTGTTTTTCGCTTTCAAGCACATCGACACGCACTTTATTTTCTGAGTCATGGTCTGCAACCCGCAACTCAATGTCTTTTGGCAACATTGCGGCTGCCATTCCGAGCACCGGTTCAAGTTCGTCCAGGTTTGGTTCATAAATAATGCGGGCTCCTTCGCACAGTAAACTGTGAATGCTACGAAGGCCTTTATAGCTTATTTCAACGTAGGGATTTACCAGCCGTCCGATTTCAGGGTCCATCAAAGGAGTATTAATAGCTTGCCAAATATCATCAGCCGAATGTTCGCTAGAAATTCTCTGTTGTTTAATTTCGCTCATATTTTTTATTAAACAGCCGGCACTGCTAGACTAACGGCTGTGCCGAAATGACGACTTAGTGCTTCACCTACCCACTCTATAGGTGCGTTACGCCCAGGTAAGATTAGAGCCGGTCTATTCTCTTCCCAGTCGGCATTTGTTATAAGCACGTCGCCTGCTTTCCATGCCACGTCTGCCTTTGTGGCTTCTGAAGCAGTAACGCAACAATCATCACTATATGAAGTAACATCTAGGACTTCATGATTATTGCCATCAGTAACATAGCCGTCTCGGCGCATTGATTGATGAGTGCCTGAGGTACTCGGTACCCATACTTGGACAGTTTCAGGATCTTCATATGGATCGCCAATAATCATGCTTTCCGGCGATTTAGCTAATAAAGTTTCTAATTTTGCGATCCTTATGTTTTCTCTGATTTGATCAAGCTTGATACGAGCATCTTCTCCATACCTGCTTTCATCCATAGATTTTTCACCAGATATCATCACAATCTCCTTAATAAAATTAATAATACACCTAAATTGCTAAATGTCAAGTTACGTCAAAATAAAATGGCCTCATTGATAGAGGCCAAAATG
>CAYRVE010000010.1:0-10425 GCA_964427685.1 uncultured Candidatus Saccharibacteria bacterium
TCATCGTCCAGGAAGCTCCCAAGTACGAGAAAACTTGGATAGTTTTCCCGGCGCTGGCCACCCTTACTGAAAAAGCTACACCAGAGAAAAATTGGGAAGTCGCCAAAACTCAATGGCTTCTACCGCGTTCCGTTTCAGAACTTAATCTTCTACCAGGATTTAAAACAGTTCTCGCTACCTTTTTCGATGATATAATCTAGAAGTAGCAACTTTATGAGCAATTACTATGTCACAACCTCTCTTCCCTATGTTAATGGCGAGCCGCACCTCGGTCATGCCATGGAGTTTGTCATGGGCGACGTGCTGGCCCGGTGGGCGCGACAACGCGGCGACAACGTAATTTTTAGTACTGGCACTGACGAGCACGGCGGTAAGATCGCCGAAAAGGCGGCAGAACTTAAAATCACACCCAAAGAGCTGGCCGACCAAATGGAAACACGATTCCAGGCACTGGCCAAGGCGCTGAACATCAGCAATGACCGCTTTATCCGGACTACTGACCGGGGCCACCAGCAGCGCGCCCAGCTCATTTGGGAAGCCTTAAAAAAGGACATTTATAAAGATAAATATAGCGGCTGGTACTGTACCGGCGACGAAGCATTTTTTACAGAAGCCGAGGTCAAAGCTAACAATGGCATTTGCCCTAACCACAACCGGCCTTACGAAAAGGTAGAGGAAGAGAATTACTTTTTCAAGCTCAGCAAATACACTATAGCCATCCGCAAAAGTATCGAAAGTGGCGACCTGACAATCATCCCGGCTACTAAGCGCAACGAAATCACCAGTCTTTTAAAAGATGGCTTACAGGACATTAGTGTCAGCCGCCCGAAAGATAAGATTTCCTGGGGCATTCCGGTGCCGGGCGATAAAGACCAGGTTATGTACGTCTGGTTTGAAGCATTGATGAACTACATCACGGTAATCGGTTATCCAGAGCAAGAAGAGTTTAAGGAATTCTGGCCAGCCAGCATGCAGGTGGTTGGCAAGGATATCGCCCGCTTCCACGCGGCCATTTGGCCGGGCATGCTGCTCGGTCTCAAGCTGGCTTTGCCGCGCAGACTATACATACACGGCTTTATAAATGTGGATGGCAAGAAAATGAGCAAGAGTTTAGGCAACTACGTCTCGCCAAATGAAGTTGTTTCTAAGTATGGTGCCGATGCTTTCCGCTATTACTTTTTGCGGCACATCCCCAGCTATAATGACGGCGACTTTACGTGGCAGCATTTCGAGGCCGCTTACAACAATGAATTGGCCGATGAACTGGGGAACGCAGTACAGCGCACCGTTGCCATGGTTCAGCGCTACCAAGACGGCGTGGTCGGCGATACACCGCCAGCTAAGCACGATATCGCCCAGTACGAACGGGCTATTGAGGACTGCCATTTTGACCGGGCGCTTGATGAAGTCTGGCAGCAGGTTCGCGGCCTCAACCAGTATATTGACGAAGAAAAGCCTTGGGAAATTGCCAAGCAGGGCGACCCTGACCACTTGCGAGAAGTGCTGGCTTACCAGGTGGGCGCGCTGCTAGAAATAGCCAAGTTGCTGGAACCTTTCCTGCCTGGCACGGCCGCTAAGATCCAGGCCGTTTTCAAGGAAGGCCTGGTCCATCCGCTGAAGGGAACGCTGTTTCCGAAGCATGAAACCAAGCCTGCCAAGGCCTAAGTTATGAAAATCGCCATTGTCACCTGTTCGCCGCAAAATGATTACCCGAGGGCGCGCAGTTTACGAACCGCCGTTGCCGCTTGTCCTGGCGTTGAGACGCTGATTATTCGCAATAGCCACAAAAGCCGCCTGCGATACCCGGAAGTTATGCTAAATATCTGCAAAACGAGATTGGTTGACCGGCCTGATGCCTACCTGCTGACCTTCCGCGGTTATGAAATGAT
Organism: uncultured Candidatus Saccharibacteria bacterium; assembly: GCA_964427685.1. GTDB lineage: Bacteria > Patescibacteriota > Saccharimonadia > Saccharimonadales > UBA4665 > JARIHC01. The sequence goes on from CAYRVE010000010.1 coordinate 1,890, forward strand.
TTTATTCATGGCATTGACCTTCGTGCGTAAACCGATTATTTTTGACGAGCTAATTAATTTTACCGAGTGGATGGAAGAGCAGGGACGATTAAAGGCAGGCAGCATTCCGTACCGTTTATTTCGTCATTGGTATGCCTGGCTGGCCGGCCGCGCCCGTATTATCCTGGCTGATACGGATGCCCACGCCGAATATTCAGCAACACTTAACATGTTAAGTGTTAAACGTTATAAGACTGTTCCAGTCGGTACTGACGAAGAAATCTTTTCTCCGGGCACTGAATTGCCCTTCGAAAAAAAACAGTTCACTGTTCTGTATTACGGGCATATGGTGGCCCTGCATGGCTTATCCCATGTTCTTGAGGCGGCCGTGCTGCTTAAAGACCAGGCTAATATAAATTTTCGACTTGTCGGCGGCAAGAAACAGGGCAAGGTGGCAAAGGCTTGCGCCGAGGCAGAGCGGGCTGGAGCGCGCATTACCCATGAAAGCTGGCTGCCGCTTGAAGACTTGCCAGAGGCTATTCATGAAGCCGGCTTGGTGCTGGGCGGTCCGTTCGGCAATACCCTGCAATCGCAGTTTGTTATTACTGGTAAGACGCATCAGGTGCTGGCTTGCGCGGCACCGGTGCTGATCGGCGAGAACCGGGTGCACGAAGGCTTTCAAGACAAACAGAATTGTCTTGTGGTACCGCAGGCCGACCCGCGGGCGCTGGTTGATGCTATCACGTGGGCGGCTAATCATCCCTCGGAATTGGCACGTATTGGCAAGGCTGGGCGCCAACTGTACGAACAACATTTCTCACAGCAAACCGTCAATAAGTTAGTACGAGAAATTGTCGAGGCGCTGTAATGGAGTTTGTAGATACGCACTGCCACATCCAGTCGGCCGGTTTGCAAAAAGGCGAGCGGGCAACACGGGAATTGTGGGCCAAGGCACCGGAACTTACTGCCGATAAAATGGTTGCCGATGCCGCCACGGACGGCGTCACGCGGCTAATCTGTGTCGGCTGCGACCTGGAAGATAGCCGCTTGGCGGTTGATTTCGCGCAAGAACATAAAAACTGTTGGGCTTCTGCGGGCATTCATCCTCATGAAGCTCAGCATTACGTTCAAGACGGACCGTTAAGAGAGTTCGTCGAGCTGGCAAAAAAGCCGAAAGTAGTGGCTATTGGCGAGTGCGGACTGGACTACTATTACAGCCATTCGCCAAAAGAGGCTCAACTAGAAGTATTGAAATTTCAGATCGAATTGGCGCATAAACACGACTTGCCCATCATCTTCCATATCCGCGAAGCCTTTGACGATTTCTGGCCGGTCTTTGATAGCTACGAGGGGTTAAGCGGCGTCGTGCATAGTTTCACGGACTCCAAGCATAACTTGCAAATGGAACTAGACCGCGGGCTATATATCGGCGTCAACGGCATCGCCACCTTCACCAAAGACTCGGAACAGCTGGAAGTCTACCGTACGATTCCGCTCGAAAGACTTATGCTGGAAACAGACGCTCCTTTCTTGGCGCCCAAGCCGTTCCGCGGCAGTATCAACCAGCCGGAGCGGGTGGCCGCGATTGCCGAATTTTTGTCCGAACTGCGCGGCGAAGCGCTCAGCGATTTAGCTAAAGCGACGACGGCAAATGCGCGCCAGTTGTTTGGTATCTAAAACTAAGCCGTTATACTGGAATTATAAGATGTCGGGACAGAAAATTTATCTTGATTATGCCGCTGCGACGCCGGTAGACCCGGCGGTGCTGAAAGCCATGTTGCCGTATTTTACGGAGATTTTTTATAATCCGTCGGCAACCTATAAAGCGGCTCTGAGTGCCCATAAGGATTTAGAGACGGCCCGCGCCAAAGCGGCGCATTGGTTGGGCGCGCGCGACAGTGAAATAATTTTCTTGGCCGGCGGTACGGAAGCCAACAACCTGGCAGTACATGGCGTAATGCGGCGTTACCCAAAAGCTGGTCTTTTAATAAGTTCAGTTGAGCACGAATCAGTCAGGCTACCGGCCGAGCAGTATGGCGGCCGGGAAATTGCCGTGAGCAGCGATGGCCGGATCGACATGCTGAACCTGAAACATAAGATTACTGACGAAACAGTCTTGATCAGCGTGATGTATGCCAATAATGAGATTGGCACTGTTCAGCCTATCAGGGAGATTGCCCGTTTGGTTAAAGAAGTCCGCGCCGACCGGCTGGGCCGGGGCGTGGAGCTGCCGTTATATTTACACGCCGACGCCTGCCAGGCCGGCAATTACCTGGATCTGCACGTCGCTCGGCTGGGCGTCGATCTGATGAGCGTCAATGGCGGTAAAGTGTACGGGCCGAAACAAAGCGGCTTGCTATATGTAAAAAGTGGCGTCAGGCTTGAACCGCTGGTTTTTGGCGGCGGGCAGGAAAGGGGGCTGCGTAGCGGCACTGAAAACGTGGCGGCTGACATCGGCTTTAGCGTGGCCCTGGAACTTGCTCAAAAAACGCGCCATGAAGAATCAGCTCGGCTGCAAAAACTGCAAAAACAATTCATTGAACAGCTTCAGGCCATCAAGCCTGACATTTATATAAACGGCTCTTTGAAGCGGCGCTTGCCGAATAATATCCATGTGACTATACCCGGCCAGGATAACGAGCGGCTACTCATCCAGCTGGACGAAGCTGGTATCCTGGCAGCTGCCGGTTCAGCCTGTAGCGCCGATAGCGGCGAGCCATCACATGTCTTAACGGCCATCGGCCTTAGCGATGATGATGCCCAGTCCAGCCTGCGCTTTACTATAGGGCGCCAAACTACGACAGCTATGGTTGAACATACCATGAAAATTTTACGCCAATTAGTTTAGTCTGATTGGCACCACCGGTTTTATTAAGGTTGTGTTTAAGCTATAATTACCACTATATTTACGGATGTGCTGAATGGTGGGTAAACAAACATGACAAACGAGCGGCTGATAGCGGCGGCAACAGCGGCAATAATAGCCATTGCCGGTACTATTATTTGGCTGGTTATAAGTCAAAGCCGGGCTAAACACTCCGTTAAGCGCGGTGGCGCGCTAGACGAATCGCTGGATAAGGCTGCCAAACAAGACGTGGAGAGAATTTTTAACGATGAGTTCCGGCAGGAGCTTCGCAACCGCGGCCGGCTACACTTTGAAAAAATTATCAGTGAAAACGCCATGTTCTTACAGCAAGATTTGCGCCTGACGACCTCGCAAGTCAACGAGTACATGAAGTCCGAAATCACCAGCAAGCTCAAAGAAGAATTTGGCAAATATGAAGAATCTATTATGGACGCCAAAAACCTGGCGCTGACAGCCTTGGGAAAAACCAGCGACGCTATTGAAGAGCAGCGCAAGGTATTAAGCCGGGAAGTCGAAGAAAGCCTGCGGGTGGAAAAAGCCCATTTGCTCAAACAGTTTGAGGTTAATATGGCCGAGATTGTTAACCACTACGTCCTGGCTGCCATCGGTAATCAGATTGATTTGAACGATCAACTGGAGTACATCATAGGCGAGCTAGAAGCTAACAAGCAGGCCATCATAGAGGATATCCAGAATGGAGCATGAAAGCAGACCCGGGCAGTTACCGGTGCTGGTCGTAGGACCCCTGGAAGTATCTAGGTTACTGAGGGAGCTACAGGCGATTGACGGCACTTTACTGGAGCACACTTTGCGCAAAGACGGCAAAAGCGCGCATATGCTAAAAACCAGTCCGCTGATGGACCAGCTGGTTAGCATAAATAAGCTGAACTTGCTGCACAAAAAGGACCGCGAACGGCTGGCCCGGTTTCTGGAAGTGGTTAAACGGCGGGCACCGATATTACACATAAGTTTCAGCGCTGATCCGGCACCGGCTTTCATGGAGCGTCTCATGGATTGGCTGCGCCGCGAGATTCATCCGCAAGTTTTAGTTACCATCGGGGTACAGCCAACTATAGCGGCTGGCTGTATAGTGCGCGGCCCTAACAAATATTTTGATTTTTCATTACGCCAGGACCTTGCCGCTAAGCGGGATATATTGTTACAGGGGATAGCCGGCCGCCAGCCAAACCAACCAGAAAAGGCCGGCTCATGAGCAATTCGGAAAATCGGCACTTCGATCAGCTAGTGAAAGGCGGCAATCCGGTGGGCGAGGTTGTTGCGGTTGATAAATTCTTAATTAAAGTCCGCGGCCTTCAGCCCTGTCCATTACATGCGTTAGTGATGTTTGAGGACGGCAGTAAGGGCTTCGTCCATGAGGTACGTTCCGATTGCGTAATTTTGCTGCATTTGGGCGCCAAAAGCCTGCGGTCGGGCATGGTGGCTGTTTTTCAGCATCCCGACCTGGTATGCAAAGTGGGCCAACAATATGTCGGAAGGGTAGTTTCGGTCACCGGTGATCCGCTTGACGGCAAGGGGCCGATTATCGCTGACGCCGCTTGGCCAGTCTTTAACGCCGCGCCGCCAATTTATGAACGACAGCTTTTAGAGAACCAGCTGGAAAGCGGCGTTACGGCTATTGACTCGCTTTTCCCGATTGCCCGCGGGCAACGCATGGCCTTGCTGGGCGACAGTAAATCCGGCAAGAGCTCCTTGGCCACCCAGATAGCTATCAATCAGAGAAATACCGACCGGGTCGTAGTATATTGTTTGATCGCTAAGCGCCGCAGCGACGTTGACATGCTGTTGTCGCGACTGCGCGATAACGATGGCTTGAAAAACACTATCGTCGTCGTATCGACAATTTTCGATTCTTTGATTATGAGCTATATTGCCCCCTACGTGGCCTGCTCGATGGCGGAATACCTTTGGCAGAACCGCGGCCAGGACACAATGGTTGTTTATGATGACTTAACCAATCACGCCCATGCTTACCGCGAGGTATCGTTGCTGGCCGGAGTTAGCCCTGGGCGCGATTCGTATCCGGGCGATATGTTCCATGCCCATTCCAGTTTGCTAGAGCGGGCGGGACGGTTGAAAAGCACTGGCAAAACACAAACCGGTATTCCGGTCGTACATGCCGCCAACGGCGACATCACCGCCTATCTGCCGACTAACATTATGTCAATCACCGACGGTCAGTGGATTCTGGATATGGAAACTTTCCGTTCCGGCGTTCGACCGGCACTTAATATTGGCCTGAGCGTCACCCGGGCCGGCGGCGCCGGCCATAACAAGCGCCAAAAGGAATTGGCTGCCCGAACTCTAAAGATACTGGCCGATTATCGCGAGGCCGAAGAGTTTGCCCATTTCGGGTCGGAATTAGCAATCGAAGCCAAGCAAGCCCTGGTAACCGGCAAGCGTATCTTACAAGTAGTTACCCAAGCACCCGGCGATAGCTTTTCGGTTTTGGCCCAGCAGGTGATGCTAGACATAGTGCTTGGCTTAGAGCCGGGCGAAGATATTGATATTAACGCTCTCAAACAGGACGTAAACCAAGCCGCCAGTGCCATACAAAACGATCAGGACTTCGAACGTGTCCGCGACACCGTGAAGGCCAGGTACGCTATTAAGCTATCCGGGCCAGCCAAAAAACCGGCAGTCAGCGAGGCAAAGCCATGATTAGCCCTCGTGATATTGCCCGCCAAGAGGCGTCTATGACGACACTGGCTGAACTTACCAGCGCGTTTGAAGGCATTGCCAGCATGCGCATCGCCCAGATTAAGAACCAGGTTCTGCAGTCCACGAAATTTTTTAACGAACTGTGGCATATTTACGCGCAGCTGCGAGGAGGTGAGAATTTCAGCTTTGGCCGTGAAGAGGCGACTAAGGCGATTGATAAAGAACTATATATAATCATTACCGCCGAAGGTGGTTTCAGCGGCGACATCGACCTTAAGCTAGTCGAGCTAATGCTCCAGACGTACGATAAAGACAAAAACGATATTATAGTTGTCGGCCACCACGGAGCTGTCCAGTTAGCCCAGCGCGGTATTGGCTACGAGCGCTATTTCAAAATGCCCACCAAAGACCAGAACATTAACGTGGAGCCGCTGGTACGGCTGATCCAGCGGTATCGGACAACCATGGTTTTTTACCAGGAGTACGTTTCGCTGATGGTCCAAGATGTCAAACGCATCAAACTTTCCAGCGCTATGCACCAGCGGGGGGGTGCCGCTGACAAGTCCACAGACGAGATTATCAGCGACCGGAATTATATTTTTGAACCAAGTACTTATGCCGTGGTGGCCCATTTGGAGCGCTCTATGATGCAGATTGCCGTTAGCCAGCTTATCCTGGACTCCAAACTTGCTCAATACGCATCTCGCTTCCGGGCCATGAGTGTTTCGCATGAACGCGCCGATGAATCAAAAAACGATCTGCGGCTGACCTATAACAAAGCCCGACGATCCGTCAAAGACGAGCGTCTGAAAGAAATCATTAACGGCTTAAAGAAAACAAAATCGAAAGGGATAGCCTGATGGCCGGCACCATTACAGCAGTAAAAAACCTGATAGTGCTGGCCAGCTTTGACGATGACCTGCCCAGCGTCAATGAGTTGGTGGAAATTGACAATGGCCACAACACGCAGCTGTTAGTCGACCATCTAGAAGACGGCGGCTTGGCTGTCTGTTTGAATCTACGCGGCGATTTCCGGATTACCAAAGGTATGCCCGTCAAGCGAACCGGCAAGAGTCTCGAAATACCGGTTGGCGACGCCACCATTGGCCGCCTGCTAAACGCTCTGGGCGATCCGCTTGATGGCCAAGAAGCACCAAGCGCTGATACTCCCCGCAAAGATATCTTCAAACTGCCGGCCAGTTCTGCCAGCTTCAATGTTGCCAAGCCGGAAATATTGGAAACCGGTATAAAAGTTATAGATTTTTTCACGCCGTTCGTGAAGGGGCATAAAATTGGCATAATCGGCGGCGCCGGCGTCGGTAAAACGGTTCTAACCATGGAGCTGATTAATAATGTTGCTCAGGCCGGCACCGGTTTGTCATTCTTTGCAGGCATTGGCGAGCGCATTCGCGAGGGCCATGAACTGTATGTAACTCTCAAAGAAAACGATCTACTTAAAAATACCTGCCTATTCTTCGCGCAAATGAATGAAAACCCGGTGCAGCGATCGTTGGTAGGACTGTCAGCCGCTACGGCCGCCGAACATTTCCGGGACAAAAAGCATAAGAACGTATTGTTTTTTGCCGATAACATGTACCGCTATATCCAGGCTCGCAATGAGCTGGCAACGCTAATGGATGAAGTGCCTAGCGAGGGCGGCTATGAACCGACAATCTTTTCCGACGTTAAGACACTACAAGACCGTTTAAGTTCCAATGAAAACGGATCGATTACATCCGTGCAGACTATTTATGTGCCGGCTGACGACATCAGCGATCCGGCCGTACAGCTTATCCAACACGAAATGGACTCTATAATTGTCTTGAGCCGTAAAGTTGCCGAGCAGGGCGTCCGTCCGGCTGTCGACCTCAACCTAACAACATCTTCTTTGCTGACGCCGGAAATAGTTGGCGAACGGCACTACGTACTGAGTGTGCGCGTGCAGGAACTGCTCCAGAAATATGAATCACTCAAAAGTATCATTGCCATCATTGGCGAAAACGAACTCAGCCCGGCCGATCGGTCAGACTACGCTAAAGCAAAAAAACTAATTGCCAACTTCACTCAAAACATGTTCGTTATGACCAAACAAACCGGTGTTCCGGGCCAGTTCTTTAGCCGCGAAGAAACACTAAAGAGCATCGAGGAGATTGTCGTATGAGCGATGAAAACGACACCGCCAATTCCACGAGCTCCGCGGTTAATGAACAGAAGGTGATTGGCCGGACGACGCCAACCACTGAGACCCGCTCCGAAAAAGAACAGTCCCGGGCCGCCAAGGACTTTTCGCGCGCCGGCGCCAAGCTTAGCATGGACGTTAAAGTTTATTCGCCATTCCGCGATTATTACGACGGCCGAGCCTTTAGCGTCTCAGCTGAAAACGATACCGGCCCGTTTGACATATTACCCAAGCACCACAACTTTATCTCGCTGCTTCGGCCGTGCGATCTGATAATCCGCACTATTCGGGAAGGCGACCAGAAAATCATCATCTCCGGCGGTATCATGCACGTTAAGGCTGACCAGGTTATCATTTTCCTAGACGTCTAATCTGTTAAAATAGATGGTCATGGCTAAAAAAGTATATGTCGGCATGTCTGGCGGCGTCGATTCGTCTGTTACGGCGGCCTTGCTAAAGGAGCAGGGCTATGACGTCACGGGCGTTTATATGAAAAACTGGAGTCAAGATTTGCCCGGCTTTGTTTGCCCGTGGAAAGAAGATTATCAGGACGCCAAGCGCGTCGCCGTTCAGCTGGGCATTGATTTCAAAATGTATGATTTTGAAACAGAATATCGCCAGAAAGTGGTTGATTACATGGTGCGCGAATACCAAGCCGGCCGTACCCCGAACCCGGACATCATGTGCAACCAAGAGGTGAAGTTTAAGCTGTTTTTGGAAACCGCGCTAGAAAACGGCGGCGATATGATTGCCACCGGCCATTACGCTCGTATCTAAGACGGGCATCTATTTACTGGTCTGGATTAAAACAAAGATCAGTCATACTTTCTGTA